>JAAYPD010000395.1 GCA_012520015.1 Methanomicrobiales archaeon | reverse complement strand
TATGCGCCAGCCATATCCGGGGGTGACTATTCCGGAGTACCGCCAGTTGCTTGTGAAAAACCCAGCAGGCGGACTTACGGAAGAACTGATAAAAGCAACACAGACCGCTGCCACTCAGCCTGGCACTGTCATACAGGTTGAAGGGGAGGAGGACCTGGCCGTAGTCCCTCTTGCAATGCACGCGCCACTGGGAACTGTCATTCTTTATGGCCAGCCAGGAAAAGGTGTCGTTATGCTTACGATAACCCCTGCAACCAAAAAACGTGCTGAAGATCTTTTCACTTGCTTTGAAAAGGTTGGAACCTCAACTGCGCGCGAGGTATTTAACTTCTGACAGGTAACCTAATACGGATCTCTATGGAGATTACGATTACTTCACAAACAGAGAATGTGCTGTTAAACCGGAAAGAGATCGGGTTTAACATCACATTCACCGGAGCAACGCCGTCACGAAAGATGGTTCATGAAAAACTTGCAGCGATGCTTAACAAGCCAAAGAACCAGCTAGTGATTGGTTCGCTTAAAGGCCGGTTTGGACTGACCGAAGTTACAGGCGATGCACGGGTGTATGATTCTGCCGAATACCTGAAGAAGATTGAGCCTGAACACCTTCAGAAACGTGGGATGACCGAAGGGGAAGAGACTGAAGAAGGAAGCGCAGATGCCCAGGATGCACCGTCTGGTGACGCTGCGGAGGCATCTTAAGGGAGACGATGAAATATGGCAGCAAAAGGTAAAAAGACTGAAAAAGCCGCAGTAAAACGATCCGCCTATTTCAAAGTTGAAGGAAAGAGTGCAGTTGCACAGCGCAGGTACTGTCCCCGCTGTGGCCCTGGCGTTTTCATGGGTGAACACAAGGACCGTGTATCCTGTGGAAAGTGTGGATATACTGAGTTTAAGAAGTAACCCTGATGAAGACAGGACCGGTACTGGGGATCGAGGGAACTGCCTGGAACCTCAGTGCTGCTCTTTTTGATGATGACCTGGTAAAACTGGTCTCAAACCCTTACAGGCCAGTGCAGGGTGGCATTCATCCGCGTGAAGCGGCCCAGCATCATGCCCAGGTAATCTCGGATGTTATCGAAGAGGTGCTGAAAGGAAATCCTGACCCTGTTGCGATCGCATTTTCACAAGGCCCTGGTCTTGGACCATGTCTCAGGATAGTCGGGACGGCTGCAAGGGCACTTGCATTATCATTTGATGTCCCCCTCATCGGTGTCAACCATTGCGTGGCCCATGTTGAGATAGGTCGTTTTGCATCAGGATTTGAAGACCCTGTCGTTCTTTACGCGAGCGGGGCAAACACCCAGGTGATCGGATATCTCCAGGGGAGGTACCGGATATTTGGCGAGACCCTGGATATCGGGATTGGAAATGCCATCGACAAGTTTGCAAGAAGCAAGGGTCTTCCACATCCGGGAGGGCCTGAAGTTGAACGAATTGCAAAAGATGGAAAGTACATTCCCCTCCCTTACACCGTAAAGGGCATGGATCTTGCATTCTCCGGCCTTGTAAGTGCTGCAAAAGATGCTCCAGCCCCGCTTGAGGATGTATGCTATAGTTTCCAGGAGACCGCCTTTGCCATGTGCACCGAGGTCACAGAACGCGCGCTGTCTCAGACCGGTAAGGATGAACTGATTCTGGTCGGCGGTGTTGGTATGAACAGGCGTCTTCAGGAGATGTTGTCATGCATGTGCAAGGACAGGGATGCATCATTCTCTGTCCCGGTTCCACAGTACCTTGGCGATAATGGCGCCATGATAGCATATACCGGAAAGATCATGCTTGAGTCAGGCTCTACCCTGCCGGTCATGGAGTCAGGAGTAAATCCCTCTTTTCGTGCTGACCAGGTTGAGGTCACGTGGAGAGAAGAGCCTGTCATACCATCCCGGCATCCGGAAATTTATAGTGCGCGTGGTGCTGAAGCGGTCATCAGGTTTGGCGGGGGATCTGCATCCAAGATAAGGGTTGCCAAGCAGTACCGTCACCCAGAACTTGACAAAAAGCTGATCACGGAACGGACCAGGGCAGAAGCGCGACTGATCGCCGAGGCCCGCCGGGCCGGAGTCAGAACTCCTGTAATCAGCGGGATAACATCTGATACCATCATAATTGAGCATATTGAAGGTCTGAAGCTCAAGGATGACCTGTCCATAGACCACCTGGTGGAGGCCGGCCGAATGGTTGGAAGGCTTCATTCTGCACATATTGTGCATGGGGACCTTACCACCTGTAATTTCCTGGTCAGGGATGGAAAACTCTGGCTTATTGATTTTGGTCTTGCAGCTACATCGGCAGAGACCGAGCACAGGGGAGTGGATATACATGTCCTCTTCCAGGTTCTAAAAAGCACTTCCAAGGATTATGATCTCCTTAAAAAAGCCTTCATCCAGGGATACCAGGAAAACTTTGCAGATGCAGACGAGGTACTGGACCGGGAACATGAGATAGAACTCAGGGGAAGATACCTGTGAGAATTACATTTGTTACAAGCAATGAACACAAAGCACGGGAAGCTGCGGGTATTCTTGCCGGACTTGCAGAGGTTGAGCATATTCCACTGGAGATCCCCGAGCTCAGGCATGAGTCTGTAACTGAAGTGGCTGCAGGTAAAGCAGCATATGCATATTCTGTGCTCCGCCGTCCTGTAATAGCAGATGATACAGGGCTTTTTATCAGGGCACTTAATGGATTTCCAGGCACATGCTCTGCATATGTCCAGAATACCCTCGGCAATAACGGAATTCTTGCTCTAATGGCAGGGTATGCAGACCGCTCTGCCTCGTTTAAGACCGGGATTGCATACCATGATGAAAGTTGCCAGAGATCATTTACAGGGTCAATCCAGGGCACTATAGTGCTTCCACGAGGATGCAATGGCTTTGGGTATGATCCAATATTTGAGACTGGTGGAAAAACCCTGGCAGAGATGAACATGGAAGAAAAGAACCGGTGTTCTCATCGGGCTATCGGCCTGCATGCACTTAGGGGATGGCTTGCCGGGGAGGAGTAGCAGGGCATAACCCTTATGTGAGGATACAACCCTCTATATAAGACAGATATTTACGGAGATATCATATGGCACGTTTTCCTGAGGCAGAAGCAAGACTTCTAAATGTTAAAATTTGCATGCACTGTAATGCCCGTAACCCGGTCAGATCGACAAGCTGCAGAAAGTGCGGGTACGTAAACCTGCGCCCAAAGAACAAGGACAGGAAAGCCTGATCATTCAGGCTGAATAAAAAGTAACTTTTTTCCCTCTTGCGCTATATTCGCCCTTGAAGGTCTCGATATTGCGTTTGTACCCAATCCTGTCGTTGATACCAATTCTTCGAAGTTCTTCCCTGACACGCATCACGTCGGGTTCATCTTCCCAGTCAGCGGTATAGACATAGATGACTTTCCGTTCATCTCTTGCATCAGGATCAGGTTTTGCAGTTGATACTTTTGCTGATATACCAAGTTCTCCTTCCCAGGTCAGGTCACGTATCCTGCGCC
>JAAYPD010000031.1 GCA_012520015.1 Methanomicrobiales archaeon | reverse complement strand
TGCGCAGTCCAGTGGGCAGTGGGTCTTGAGCTTGCTCTTCTTGCAAAGGATCCAATGCGGACCATGATCACAACCGATCACCCGAATGCAGGTCCATTCACCAGGTACCCACGGGTATTCAAGTGGCTGATGTGCAAGAAGACACGTGATGAACAGATGGCAGCTTTCAAGCACAGTGGCAAGGTAGCAGACGCGACTATCCTGAACGAGATTGATCGTGAACTCACGCTCTACGAAATCTCACAGATGACCCGTGCAGGTCCTGCAAAGGCTCTGGGTCTTGCTAACATGATGGGAGGTCTTGCACCGGGTATGAATGCAGATGTTGCCATCTACAACCTTAACCCTGCCAAGATGCCAACCGATCCTGAAGAGATAGAGAAGGCCTTCTCGCTGAGCGCTTACTTCCTCAAGAATGGGGAGATTGTCTGCCAGGATGGTCAGATCGTTCACTCCGGCACCAAGAAGACATTCTGGGTTGATGCAAAGGCTCCTGAGAGCAAGCAGGTTAACCGTGACGTCAGGGAAAAGTTCCTCCGGTACTACACTGTAACGCAGGCAAACTACGAGGTTCCGGACTCATATGCTCCAAACCCGTTCGTCATTGAAGCAAACGCAAATGTGTGAGGAACAGGAATGAAAACAGCAACTATTACTTTGAAAACCACACCGACCCTGTACCTGGAAGCCGACGTGATTACCCCTGATGCCTTTGCAGGAAAAAGCAAGGATGAGATCCTGGCCCTTCCGGTCTATGAAGGAAGAGAATGTTATAAGCTTGGAGATTATTTCGAGATCGCCGGTGAAATCGGAGATACTCCGGAGAACACGAAGATAGTCGTTAATGGTGACTGCAGCAAGGTCAAGTACATCGGTGCAAAGATGTCTGCCGGTGAGGTCATCGTAAACAGCAGCGCCGACATGTACACCGGTGCCTGGATGAGAGGAGGAAAACTCACCATCAAAGGCAATGTAGACTCTTTCTCTGGTCTTGGAATGGAAGGCGGGGAGTTTACTGTCGAAGGCAATGGCGAGAACTATATCGGCGCATCTTACCGCGGTGACTGGCGTGGCATGCAGGGCGGAGTCCTCAGGGTAAAGGGCAATGTTGGCAGTGATATTGGAACCTTTATGAACGGTGGAACCCTCATCGTTGAAGGAGACGCAGATGTCCATATCGGAACCCACCAGGAAGGCGGAACCATCATCATCAAAGGCGACGTCAACCGTCGTGTTGGCGGGCAGATGGTAAAAGGGACCATATATATCTTTGGTAACATGAATTACATGATGCCAGGGTTCAAATACACACAGGACGTTGAGCTTGAAGTTGACGGGTACAAGGGAACCTTTGCAGAATATATAGGTGACCTGGGTGAACGCCACTCCAAGTCCAAGGGACAGGTTGTGTACGGTAAACTGTATAGAAAGAAGTGAAAGAATAAATCAACCGGAAATTCCGGTCCTTTTTTTCCTGGTACAAATCAACAGGTATCTTTTCGTAAAGAACCTCCGGTTTCATATTTATTTACCTGGGTCTGTCAAATCAGAGGGACAAATATCCCTGAATTTAAAACAGGAGGCAGGTTCATCTTCAGATAATGTCTGTAGGCAGGTTATCAGGGAGATCAATTTGGAAATCTTTAATAGAAATTCCATCCTTTATCAACATGTACTAAGTATAAGTTGTGATGTGGTTTTAGTATGAAACAGAGGATGAAACCTTATAAATGTGAAATTTGCGGGTACATTTACGATCCTGTCAGAGGGGAACCAAAGAATGGTATCAAGCCTGGGACTGCCTTTGAGGATCTGCCAGATGACTATATCTGTCCTGTCTGCGGTGCTTATGCCAAGATCGGGAAGAGCGAGTTTGTCCCGATGGAAGCGCCATCAGGCCGGTACCGTTGTGTCGCCTGCGGGTACCTGTACGATCCTGAGAGGGGAGAACCAAAGAATGGAATCAAACCCGGGACTTCCTTTGAGGATCTGCCAGATGACTATATCTGCCCGATATGCGGTGTTTATGCCAAGATCGGTAAAAGTGAATTTGTAGCATCCGAGTAATCTTCTTCAGATTGTTCGAAACAACTTTTTTCCTTGTTTTTTAATATTTTCTGCCGGGTTTGGGGAAGTGGCAGAGTTATCCATAGTTCCCTTTGAATAATGCCCAGGTTAACGCACATTACCCGTGGATGGAAAAGACCACATCATGACTTATGGTATTTTGTCATGTCCCATAAAGCCTGGATATCACCAATCAGGATTATCATCTGAACAGGCAAAAATAGTGATGCTAATAAGGGATATCTGCAAGGCATTATACCAGGGTTATGATCATGGGAGAAGGAGCGGAAAATATATTTCAAAAAGTAATAAACAGGGTTCGTTATGGTTTATGCCATAAATTATACCAGGACAGGGACCTTTCCGTGCTGAAGAGATCTGAAGAGATTGAACAATTCTTCGATGTTACGGTTGAAATGCTCTGTATTGCCAACACTGATGGGTACTTTACCCGACTAAATCCGGCGTG
>JAAYPD010000394.1 GCA_012520015.1 Methanomicrobiales archaeon | reverse complement strand
TCGTCCCAGAATTTTTTTGGAAAGATTTCAATACCGATTTTTTTTACCTTGTCAATCGTCGTTGTCCCGGTGATGTTAAACTTCTCCCCGGCGGCTATGTTCCCAATAGGACTGACGGAAATGTTCGCTGCTGCTGATACAAGTCCGACAAGGCCCATGACCAGCATGGCGGTTATGATAATTCTTTTTAAAGACATGTATCCCTCTTTTTTAAACATACACTCATGTTTTTCGATAAACCCTGACAATATAACTTAGGGTTTTTTCACATAAGTGGTTTCTTATCACAAAAAAGAGATTGAATATAGGCAGATTTTTAAATTATCTTCCGGAACTGACCGAACCTGAACCCCTTTGCAGGGCAATCTTACCGGTTCTGACAAGCTCAAGAACCCCGTAAGGCTTTAAAAGGTCTTCAATGGCAGCGATCTTGCCAGAGTCTCCGGTAACTTCAACGACAAGAGTATCAGCTCCAACATCAATAATTTTCGCCCTGAATATCCCTGCAATCTGCATCACCTCTGATCGTGCCTCTCCTGGCCCTGCCCTTACCTTTATCAGGGCAAGCTCCCTTTCAACATGTTCAGATTCTGATATGTCAAGAACTTTGATGACCTCGATAAGCTTGTTTAGTTGTTTTTTCACCTGCTCAATCTGGAGATCATTACCAGAGACCACTATGGTGATCCTGCTGGTCTGTGGCTGTTCGCAATGACCCACGGCAAGGCTTTCAATATTAAAGCCCCTCCTTGAGAAAAGACCAGTAACCCTGGAGAGAACTCCGGGGCTGTCCTCCACAAGGACACTGAATATATGTGCGGTCATTTACTCCTCCTCATGTCCGGTATGATGCCCGACTATCATCTCGCTGATATTTGCCCCTGCAGGAACCATTGGAAAGATATTCTCTTCCCGTTCAACCCTGACATCAAGCACATAAGGCCCTTTGTGGTCAAGTGCGGTTTTAATCGCCTCTTCAACATCTGATGCTTTTGTTACCGTTGCCGCCTCAACTCCGTATGCCTTTGCAATCCTTTCAAAGTGAACCTCGGGCAGTTCGGTATATGAATACCGGCGCTCGTAAAAGAGCTGCTGCCATTGCCTGACCATGCCAAGGAACTGGTTATTCAGGATGATCACCTTTACCGGGATATTGTACTGGACCACAGTCCCAAGCTCCTGGATGTTCATCTGGAATGAGCCGTCACCTGCCAGGACGACGACAGGCTGATCAGGGCAGGCAAACTGTGCCCCCATGGAGGCAGGAAAACCATATCCCATCGTCCCAAGACCGCCCGAACTTATCCATTGCCTTGGCCTTGTAAATTTAAACCACTGTGCGGTCCACATCTGGTTCTGTCCAACCTCGCTTACAATCACGCCCCTGTCGCCAAGGATATCGGCAAGGACCTTGATCACATGCTGGGGGTAGAGCCTGCCATCAGACCGGTATTTTAGCGGATGGTTCTTCTTCCACGCTGCAACGGTTTCAGACCATTCCGGGTGCGGACATGACTCCGGCACTTTCTTTAAGATATCTGAAAGGACACTTTTTGCATCCCCGACGATTGGAACATCGGGCTGTTTGTTCTTTCCTATCTCTGCAGGATCGATGTCGATATGTATGATCTTTGCCTGTGGTGCGAAGGCTTCAATCTTACCTGTTACCCGGTCATCAAACCTGACCCCGATAGAAAAGAGCAGGTCAGACTCGGTAATTGCATAATTTGCATATTCAGTCCCATGCATCCCGAGAATTCCAAGGTTAAGCGGGTGATCAGTCGGAATACAGCCAAGCCCCATAAGGGTTGTGGTAACCGGCATGCACATCCTTTCAGCAAGAGAGACCAGCTCTTCCGATGCATCAGATGAGATAACCCCGCCTCCTGCATAGATGATCGGACGCCTGGACTGGAGCAGTAAGTCTACTGCTTTTTGTATCATCCTGCCATGACCCTGGTATTTTGGCCTGTACCCCCTGAGCCTTGGCTGCTCGTCCGGCCCGTCAACATCCTTCACCATTGCAGTGCTCACATCCTTTGGGAGATCAATGAGCACCGGCCCTTTTCGTCCTGTGCCAGCGATGTGAAATGCCTCCCTGATTATCCTCTTAAGGTCACGGGCATCTGTTACCAGGTAATTATGCTTTGTGACCGGCATAGTAATTCCGGTAATATCTGACTCCTGGAAGGCATCATTTCCAAGCAGTGATGTCGGAACCTGTCCGGTTATCGCAACAACCGGAATTGAGTCCATGTACGCAGTCGCAAGGCCTGTGACAAGATTACAGGCTCCTGGACCGGATGTGGCAAGACATACTCCTGTCCTCCCGCTGGCCCTGGCATATCCGTCTGCTGCATGAATTGCGGCCTGTTCATGGCGAACAAGGATATGACGAATATCTGCATCATAAAGTTCGTCATAAATTGGAAGAACAACACCACCCGGATAACCAAAGATGATCTCAACTCCCTGTTCCTTTAACCCTTCAATCAGTATTTGTGCTCCGCTTTTCATGGTACTCCCTCAGCAGACGGTTCATCCCGGTGATGACCGCCTCCACGCTTGCCTGTATAATGTCAGTCCTGGCCCCGCGTGATGTTATAATCTGTCCGTCTTTCGTCAGTTTTACGGTAACTTCTACCATTGCATCTGTTCCGCCGGTGACCGCATCCACGTGATACTCCTCAAGCCTTATATCACCGGCAATCGCCACAGACTGCTGCAATACACGAAGTGCTGCATCTACCGGCCCGTCCCCGGTTGCAGCGCCTGTCACTTCCTTTCCGTTAACCTGCATCGTAACAGAGGCAGTTGGAATTACATTTGTCCCTGATACTACGGTATACTGCTTAAGCGAGATGACCGGCCTGCATTCAAGAAGCATAACCGCATCGGCAATCGCCATGACATCTGTATCAGTAACCCTTCTCCCCTCATCTCCAAGGAGCTTGATACGTTTGACAATCTCCTCAAGTTGCCTGGGATTTGGCGAGTAACCAAGTTCGGTCAGTGCAGCCTTTACTGATGCCGATCCTGAATGTTTTCCAAGAACAATACGCCTTGTTCTGCCGACAAGCTCTGGTTCAATCGGTTCATAAGTCCGCGAATCCCTAAAGAGACCATGGGCATGGATACCACTCTCGTGTGTAAATGCCATCGTTCCGACGATCGGCTTGTTGGTGGCAAAAGGAACTCCTGTAAGTCGGGAGACCAAGGTCGACAAAGGATAAATCTTCCTTGTTTCAATGCCAGTGTCTACCTTGTACAGATGTTCAAGTGCCATCACCACTTCTTCAAACGGCGTATTGCCTGCCCGCTCTCCAAGACCGTTTACAGTCACATGACAACAGCTTGCCCCGGCTTTCAGGGCAGCAAGGGTGTTGGCAAGTGCAAGACCAAGGTCATTATGACAATGTATGCTTAGCGGTGCAAGACATAACGGAGGTATAATCTCTGATGTAACTTCCGGCGTCAGCAGCCCGACCGTGTCACAAAAACACAGCCTGTCTGCTCCATGTTCAATACCTGCTGCATAAAGGGACTTAAGAAACCCGATATCTGCACGTGAAGCATCTTCACCGGAGAGCTCCACAATAAGGCCACGTTCCCTGGCATATTCAACCGCCTCCATAGCCATTGAAAATACCTGTTCCCTTGTCTTTTGCATCTTCCGTTCAATGTGCAGGTCAGAGACCGGAACAACCAGGTGAACTGAGTCTGCACCAGCATCTGCAGCACAATCAATATCCTGGGGTAATGCCCGGACATAAGTGCAGCATTCGGCACTAAGCCCG
>JAAYPD010000393.1 GCA_012520015.1 Methanomicrobiales archaeon | reverse complement strand
GACGATAAACGGACTATCATCAATTACCATTATTGTTGACATCAAAACGTCCCTCCCACATCTTCAGCAACCCCCCTGAGCATACCAGTCATCTGTATAAGATCCCAAGCCGGATCAACCAGTGCCGCTAACAAAATCTTCTCCCCTGCTCCCATAATTATCAGGATCCCGTCTGCAGAATGAATTGTTACCATCTCAGGCGACTGAATTTTTACAATAACGGCGGCAGACTCTGCAGACGCCAGCAAAGTTGCGCACATCGCGGCAAACCAGGCCTCGTTAAAGTCACCGGCTGAGTATCTGCCAAGCATAATGCCATCACGGGATATGAGTGCACATAGTTTGACCCCGTCAATCAGCCTGATATTCTCAATTATTCCTGCAATCTTCTCTTTTAACATACCCTCCTCCCGCAGTCTGCTGGTAGTACGGTATAGTCAATGAGCTATATTATTTAATGGTTTGTTGTTTGTGGTTATGATTGTATCAGTTATTCGATAGCTCAGACTGGCATGAACTTATGCGAAGCGATTATTCTTCTCATGCAGGTACCATCTCCTTTCAAGATGTACCGCAGGTCTGCACGGTTAAGTAGATAAGTAAAAGCTGAGAAAATAGTATGGAACGGGGCCATAGGGTAGCCTGGCATCCTAGGAGACTGGGGGTCTTCTGACTCGAGTTCGAATCTCGGTGGCCCCATTTCACTTTTCGGGTAATGACATGATACATGACCCTCGTTGCTATGAGTGCCTCCTTTCCAGGGTGGACCTGGAGATTGAACTGGCAAATTACGATAAAAAGAAAAAATCGGAAATTATTGCACACGCAGATGAATTGATCAGGTTTTTACATAAAACCCCGTGGACGCATCCGATGGTCGCATCTGCCCTGCATCGTGCAATGTACCAGTGGCTGAATAGTTCTGATCCTTTTTATGCACTCAAAAAGGCATCTGAAGAGGTTTCTATAGAGGTATTAAAGGCTGTCTCAGGGCGCCTGACCGGTTTTCGCGAGCTTGTCATCGCCAGTGTAATCGGTAATATGTTTGACTACGGGGTAAAAGATCATGAGATCAGCAGTGATTTTCTCTCTTACTTTGACCAGGAATTTGAAAAAGGTCTAACCGTTGATGATACAGACCAGATTCTCCCCCTTTGTAATGAAATAGTTTATTTTACAGATAATTGCGGCGAGATAGTCTTTGACCAGGCTCTTATCTCATGGCTGACTGCACATGGGAGCAGTGTAACCCTGGTAGTCAGGGACAAGCCAATTTTAAATGATGCAACCATGGAAGATGCTATCCGCCTGGGCCTTGACAAGCAGGTCACAAGACTTCTTACAACCGGCGCAGGAGTTGAACATGGCGTAAGATTTGATCTTATGTCTGACGATCTTTTACACGCGCTTGACCGGTGCTCGTTAATCATCTCCAAGGGTATGGCAAATTATGAAAGCCTACGTGAAGAACAGGGTCTACCTCCGGTTGCATACCTTCTTGCTGCGAAATGCGATCCAATAGCCGGGGAACTTGGGGTCAGTCGGGGGGCAAAGCTGGCTCTTCTCAGAAATGCCTGATCTGCAGCTGTCAAAACCCATATACACAGCTTTTTCTGTAACCCTGACAAGAATACCATATGGCTTTGGAAGGGCTTTCCTATGGATGGTTAATTGTTCTTGCCGGTGCACTGTTTTTTGTACTTGAAGTCTTCTCACCAGGATTTTTCCTTCTGGTTCCAGGGACGGTATTACTTATCATAGGCGTCCTGGTGGTACTGGGCTTTGATATCTTTTCATCTTCATATGGCATTGTTGCCGGTATTATTATCGCTCTTCTGGCTGCAATTGTTACAGTATTTATGTACAGCCGGCTTACCCCGGGAGATGACAAACCCCTTACTACCAGCATGGATTCGCTGGTTGGAAGGAGCGGCATGGTTATAAGCCCTGCTGATGAAGAAACCCTGTCTGGAAAAGTCACTATCGACGGTCATATTTTCAGTGCAAAATCAAAGTCAGGCATAATTCCTGAAGGGACAAAAGTAAAAGTTATTGCTTCGCGTGGTGTGCATATTGTTGTAGAGGAGGAATAAATGGCATTCTTTGAAACTCTTATAACTCTGTTTCTGGTAATAATAATTCTGATTATCTTTGCCCGTGGTGTGATCATTGTCCAGCCATATGAGCAGGGCCTTCAGATTCGACTTGGAAGTTATATCGGGAGAATGAACCCAGGGTTCAGATGGGTTATCCCGCTCATCACCCAGGTAGTAAAGATTGATCTTCGTACACTGGTAATGGACGTTCCAAGCCAGGAAGTAATTACAAAAGACAATTCTCCG
>JAAYPD010000392.1 GCA_012520015.1 Methanomicrobiales archaeon | reverse complement strand
GCCCCGGTAACTCCGTTTCCAATCACAACCACCGGACCTGTCGTGGTCTTTGAGAAAATATTATCTGTAATCACCGAGTTTACGGTGTTTTCAACCTGTAAAGCCGCATATTTATTATCACTGATGCCATTTCTGGTGATGGTAAATCCTGATGAATCGATGACCTGCACACCATAGACATCACAGGTATTGATGGTATTATCATGCATGGTCACGTCGGAGGTCTTCATTATGATAACTCCGATCCCGTTGTTTTTCAGGATATTTTTATCAACGGTGACTTTACTTGAGGTCTGTTCAATATTGATTGCCTTTGAACAGTCTCTTATAAGGTTGTCGGTAATGGACACGACATCTGAGTATTCTATATGAATTCCAGTCGGACAGTCAATGATATCCAGGTTTGATATCTCATTTGTATCTCCTTCCTTACCCTTGACGTACTGGTAACTTACTCCATTGTTCCAGTCCTCAAGTTTAAGGTTTTTAATTGTTACATTGGTGATTGATCCTCCAAATTTATTGACATAAATACCGATGGATCTGTCACGCTGATCTCCACCAATGAAATGACCCTGTCCGTCAAGTACGACATCAGATGCTTCTATCCTGATGCCATACATGTCAGTAATTCCCCTTGCATCTGCTGTCAGCTCGTATACTCCAGGAGATGTGATCACTCCAGGAGCCGTTATAGGCTGAGCAGTACCTGATGCAATGACTGCAACAATTATTACCAGGATTAGGGATCCCAGGTATCGGAATAATTTTCCGGACATCACAAACACCTTCCCCATCAAAGAGATCACCAGTACAGAATTTGTACAAAGTATTCGATGGATCTTGTACCTGTTGTTTATGAAAAGAACCCTATAAGGTTCTCGGAATAAATGTCATTTTTTAAAGGAGTTTACACGAAGATTACTATAAAAACATCTGAAAGATGAAAGAAAGGGCATGAAATTTTTATTGCGTATATTGAATATTTTCATCTTAATTTCTGTTATACGGGTTTTTTTGTTCCTGTCAATTCTGCATCAGGTCTCTCACGACCCTGATATTTTCAGCATCACCGCGCCGATCATCCACTGGTGTTTCGCATATACAGGGAATGCCTGAAAATCCCGGATGCAAAAGGACTGAACGAATCCCTTCTTCGCCAATGGTTCCCATGCCGATATGTTCATGCCTGTCAAGACCGCTCCCTGGCTCTCCCTTTGCATCATTCAGGTGAATGAGACATAGCTTTGAAAGACCGATATTATCATTTATCAGGTCAACAACCTGGCTAACTGATTGTTCATCGCGAAGATCATACCCTGCTGCGAAGGCATGGCAGGTATCAAAACATATACCAATCCTTGATTGTTCCCCACATTGCCAAAGAACATCAGCGATATCCTCTATGGTGCTGCCAACCGAATTCCTTTCACCGGCCGTGTTTTCAAGAAGGAGTGTTGTACCTGGCTTTCTGCCTGAAAGAGCTGTATTAATGGCCCTGACTACCCTCTTTCTTCCCTTTACATCACTGTCACCGGCATGGCCCAGGTGAGTTACAAGGTACGGGATATGCAAAGTCTCACACCGGTCAAGTTCCATGCAAAGGGCCTCTACTGACTTTTCATGCATACCTGGTCTCTCCCCGGCAAGATTGGGAAGGTAGGATATATGGGCAAATACCGTTCCAGGCCTGTACTGCTCAACCCTCCTGGTAAATGTCAGAGCCTCTGCATTTTCAATAGGTTTGGCCTTCCAGCTCCTGGGATTTTTGGTAAATATCTGGAAACAGTCACACCCCCGTTCATCTGCCCTGTCAAAGGCATTGGAGAGTGATCCGGCGATTGATACATGAACTCCGACCTGTCTTTTTTTCATGGTATTCACGGATTAATGAGAATAGTCTTCTCTTCAAGGTACTGCAGCAGGGCATAACGGCCATTCTCCCTGCCAAGTCCTGATGACTTCACCCCTCCGAATGGAACCTCAGGCGGTATCCTGAGATGCTGGTTCACCCAGACAATTCCTGCATCAAGTTCTCTTGTTGCCTGTGATATGGTCCTCATGTCATGGGTCCATATGGATGCACCAAGACCAAACCTTGTTGCATTTGCCATGTCAATCGCATCTGCAACCGTGTCAAAGGCAGATACCGGGAGAACAGGGCCAAATACCTCTTCTTTCATGACCGGTGCATCAGGGTCCACCCTGGTCATGATGGTAGGCGGGTAAAAACTTCCGTCTTTTAATAAACCATTATCAGGTATGTACCCACCTGAGAGAACTTTTCCCTGGTCATTATTCACCGTCTCCTGCACCAGGAAATGTACATCTTTTCGCTGGCCTGATGTGTGAACCGGTCCCATGTCCACCCCGTCTGAAAGCCCGTTTCCAATAGATAATGCCTCTGTCAGTTCCCTGACCTTCTGAACAAATGGTTCATAGACGGAACTATCAACAAAGACCCTTTTTATTGATGTGCAGGTCTGGCCACAGTTAAAGAACCTGCCTGAAACAGCCCCTTTTGCTGCAGCATACGGATCTGCATCCTTACAGACGATCATTGCATCACTTCCGCCAAGTTCAAGGATGAGTTTTTTCAGGGTTGGTCCGGCGATCTCTGCGACCCCTGTCCCTGTGGAAACGGCACCGGTAAAAGAGAGGGATCTTATGTCATTATGCCTGGCAAGAGCCTGTCCGACCACCCTGCCTGATCCGGTCACGAGCCGGAGAACCTGCCTTGGAAGTCCTGCACGGTAAAGATGTTCTGCCAGGGCGATACAGGTGAGAGGTGCAGTAGCAGACGGTTTAAGAACCATGGTGTTTCCTGCTGCCAGCACAGGCCCGGTCTTCCATCCCATTATCAGTGCAGGCATATTCCATGGAATGATGGCAGCACAGACACCAAGTGGCTGGCGCATCACCATCATGTGACCATAATTTTTACTATACCCGTAATCACCCTGCAATGTTCCTGTTATCGAGGCATAATACTCCAGGACCCTGGCAAATCCGGCGATCTCATTCACTGATTCCCGAAGAGGTTTTCCCTGTTCCCTGGTAAGGAGCAGACTTAATTCCTTTTTATCCTCCCTAACAAGCCTGGCGGCAGAGAATAATATTCTGGACCTGTCAAGAGGATCAGTGTCAGACCATGAACTGAAGGCTTCCCATGAAGTCCTGACTGCATCATTCACATCATCTTCTGTTCCTGCATGGACATGACCGACAAGACTGCCATCGGCAGGGTTATGCACTTCTAACATATCCTGCCCCAGGCCTGGTTCTGGTTTCATGCTTAATGAATTGGATGCGGCAGTGAAAAATTTCAATGCCTGAAAAAAGATGAATGCCTGAAAAAAGATGAATGCCTGAAAAAAGATGAATGCCTGGTTAGCAGCAGACTGTCCCGTACATACCATCAAGGCTTTTAGCAATTCCTTCCCATCTGAACTGCCGGTATACCTTGGAACTCCCGGTCCTGCCAAACTTTGAGAGCCGGTCGGTATCCTCAAGGGCCTGGCAGATTCCATCAGCTATACAGTCAGCCGATACCGGGACTTTTATGCCATCGCGGTATGACTCGATATTCTCATGCAGGCCACCGACGTCACATGCAACCACAGGTCGCCCGGCGCTCCATGCTTCAGGAAGGACGATCCCAAATGGTTCATTTCTGCTTGGAATGACAACGAGATCAGCTGCATTCAATAACCTGACATACTCGGCATCAGAGATGTACCCCGGGAACCGCACCGGAAGCCCCCGGTCATGGGCAACCTGCGTCAGCCATGGACGCATGCCCCCGTCTCCGGCCATGATAACCTGCATTCCCCAGTACTCCTCCTTCACCCTTGGAAGGGCATCCAGTAACAGGTCTGGTCCTTTCTGGACTGCCATCCGCCCTATGTAGAGGATGGTTGGTGCATAGGGATGTATCCCCATCTCTGCCTTGATTGAACCCTGGTCAAGGTCCACGTCAAACTGTTCAGGAATAACCCCGTTTGGAAAGACGCGGATCTTCCAGTCAGGAACCTGGTACAGGTGCATTACTTCCTCACGGAGAACATTGCTGACGGTTGTTACCTGGCGTGCGATAAGACCGGCATACCATTCCTTTCCGCATATCTCATGGTACTCTGCCCAGCATCCATGTTCATTTCCATTCCGCCCGTATTCTGTCGAGTGGTATGTGAATATCGTGTTCCTGTCCTGCAGGAGATGTAATGCCTCGGTGACATGCCAGTCATGGAAGTGAAGGATATCAAAGGGTGTCAGATCAAACTCCCT
>JAAYPD010000391.1 GCA_012520015.1 Methanomicrobiales archaeon | reverse complement strand
CTTGTCCCACACGCACAGCGATTATCAGAACTTCTTGGAAAACAGGTCAGGTTTATCGATGATATCTTTGGTTCATGTGCACAGGAGGTGGTCCGAAGTTCAAAAACCGGAGATGTCATCATGCTGGAAAATGTAAGGTTCAGTGCCGAGGAGAACCTGAAATTATCCGGTGAGGAATCGGCAAAGACCGTACTCGTGAAAAACCTTGCACGGATGGGTGACATCTTCATCAACGACGCATTTGGAACAGCTCACAGGTCCCAGCCCACCATTGTTGGTCTTCCCGAAGTGCTCCCAGCGATCGCCGGACTTCTCATGGAACGAGAGGTTGAGAACCTGTCAAAGGTACTTCATGGAGCCCCACATCCGGTAACATTTATCCTTGGCGGGACAAAGGTTGATGACTCGATTGATGTTGCAAAACACGTTCTTTACAACGGAATTGCAGACTATGTCCTCGTAGTAGGTGTGGTTGCAAACATCTTCCTTTCAGCCAGGGGGTATGACATCGGAAAGCCTTCTATGGACCTGGTTGAACAACTGGGATACGCCGGACAGGTAGAGATAGCAAGGGACATTCTTTCGCAGTTCCCTGACAAGATTATCGTTCCTGAACATGTTGCCATTAAAAAGGATGGAGCCAGGGTTGAGATGCATGTTCGCGATATACCTGAAGACTGCCCGATTTTAGATCTTGGATCAGAAGGTCTCATCCAATGCCTTGATGCTATCAGGAAGTCACACACTGTCGTATTAAACGGCCCGGCAGGCCTTTTTGAAGAGGTAGATTTCTCATTTGGAACACACGAGATCATTAAAGCTGCGGCGGAGGCAGAGTTTTCTGTCGTTGGTGGCGGACACACTGCTGCTGCTATTGAAAAGATGGGATATGAGACTAAGTTTACACACATCTCAACCGGCGGCGGAGCATGTATCGAATTTTTAACCGGTAAAAAGCTTCCTGCCATAGCCGCCCTGGAGAAGAGCACTGAAAGATTTGCATAGGCCCGGTGAAAAAAGCAAACTTATTTTTCCCAGCCGCCGACTTCATAAGCAGATTTTTCACCATGAATAATCCGATGCAGCTTGATCATATCGCATTACATGTAACAGATTTAAAACGCAGTATCCGTTTTTACCAGGAAATCCTGCACATGCAGGTCAATGGCCCGGTCCATCTTGGGACATTGTCAAAAGGCGGAAGGTTTATTGGAAAGGTTGCCGGCGGGCAGGGCTTCCTGCAGGGAATCATAGGAAGCATCTCATCACGTGCCCTTCGCGATCAGTACACCGATCTGGCCTTTCTTTCACCTTCAGGGAAAGCATATGAGATCCTGCTTGTCCAGGAACGATACCCGGAGACGAATGCGACAAGATCGGTTGACGGAAATACTATATTCGGATTTTCATGTCTCCTGTCATCTGCAGTTGATCCTGAAATCCTTGCCTGGGATCTTAATCAGGCCGGGGCAGATTTCACCTGGGGAGATCCCGGTCTTGATGGAACCATCTTTTCACAGGACTGTCCAAATCACTCCCTGTACGTCCGTGATCCTGATGGCCGCATGATAGAATTAATCCCAAACGGGGTTGATGATCCGTCAGTTCCATTTATTGGTGGTCTGAATACCATCACGCTGCATGTAACCTGCCCGGATAAAAGTAAACAATTCTATTCTGACAAACTTGGAATGAAGACTGAATCTGAAAACACGGGATCAATTCCAGGGAAACGGTTCGTCAGGCTGCAAAATAATGAAGGGAAGAGCTGCATAATCCTGTTTGGTCAGACAAAACCGGATGGTGAACCAATTGAGGCAGGAGGGTATGGACTGGACCATTTCGCAGTATCAGGATGCAAATTCACCGGGGATATAACCAATGACCCAACTGACATAAGGATGGAGCCTGAAAAACTGACAGAACATACCGGTTCAGCATATATCAGGGACTATGACGGATACTGGATTGAATGCATGAAACAATAAAGTTACAACCTTTTGAGATGTACAATGACAATACCATGGAAAGTTGTGGGAGGTTATGGAGCCCATATAAAATCCAACCGGACCGAGATCATTATTCAGCATAAAGGGAAAGTATCAGAGATACCTATAGGTGATCTGTCACATTTCCTGCTGATTGGCGGCCATACTATCCAGACTTCAACCATTGCATCCCTGGTAAAAGAAGGTGTTTTTATCTCTTTTTGTGAATCTGACGGTGAACCGATCGGATACATCTCGCCTTATGACTATACTTTTTTTAAAGAGAACCAGCATCTGCAAAAGATAGCGGCACCTTACTCATATGCCCTGGCTTTTGCAAGGGAATCGGTAAAATCGAGGATTCTTGCCGTAGAAAGATATGCAGAGGAGATTGGAGCAGATATTTTATTCTCCGGAGAACTGAGCATCCTTTCAGGTTATGCAAAAGAACTTGAAAATATGGTCCTGATAGAAGAACTCCGCCGGGTTGAGAGGCTGGTTCGGAACATGTACTATGAGATCCTTGGAAGACTTGTCAGTCCGTCATACCAGTTTAAAAGAAGAACCAGTCGTCCGTACACTGATCCGGTGAACGCAATCCTTTCATTTGGTTATGGAATGCTGTCTTCATCATGCATGAGGGCCGTCATTGGCGATCACCTGGATCCGGGTTATGGATATTTAAACAGGGGGAAACAGGCTCTTGTACAGGATCTCATCAATTGCTGGAAACCGGGCATGATAGATAGTGAAGCTATCGCCTTTACCAGGTCAGGAAAGCTGAGCCCCTATGGATATGAACTGACAAATGACCGATGCATACTGCAGGATGAGGTAATTGAAGAACTAATTCACCTTTTTACTGGATCCATCAACCAGGAACTGATTGATTTACAAGTTCAGGTGCTAACCGGTTCTCTGCGTGGAGAAACACAATTTTCAATTATTAAACCATAACCAGTAATTTGTTTATTCTTTTTTCCCACCAGGATTTTTGATCCAGATATTCATCAGGATATATTATTACTTTTATACAATTATGAAATATTTTATTTCATCTTATGTATAGCATCATACAGTTTAATATATGAACGTTTCGATTTGTGATTT
>JAAYPD010000390.1 GCA_012520015.1 Methanomicrobiales archaeon | reverse complement strand
AGAGATCGACTGCATCTTTGATGCACAAAACCCCTTCAAAAAATAAGAGTGTAAAAGAGCAACAAAGAACTGGAAGGTCAGAAACGAGAGAGGATCTGTTCTGCTGCAGACTCACCGGAGAGGAGCATTCCACCAAAGACCGGCCCCATCCGGTTGCCTCCCATGACGGCATTTGCAGCCATGCCACAGACATAAAGACCTGGATAGACCTCTTTTGTATGGGCAACCACGGCTGCCTCGGCATTGTCTGCCCACATGGTCCCTTCTCCCTTTATTTCCAGGCCGCCACACTTTTTAGAGACATAATGTGCGATTATGGCATCATGTCCGGTGGCATCAACGGTCATCCTGCATCTTACAGTGAGCGGATCCACGTGAAGTCCTGTTGCCTCCACCGGCTGCCAGTTGATGACAAGGCCTGATAGGAGACCATCGCCCTTGACCATGACATCCTCAACAGTTGTCAGGTTAAAAAATTCAACACCTGCATCAGATGCTGCGGCGGCCAGCTTTGCAACCGCTTCAATTGATCTGGCGGTATAATATCCTGGTGAGAATTCTGATGACCTGATGCCAAACCGGTCAAGCAGTCTTTTTGCTCCCTGTTGAACCACGATCCGGGGAAACATCATTCCTCCTCCCCACATCCCGCCGCCGACGGATAACTTCTTCTCAATCAATCCTACTTTCAGGCCTTTCTCCGCTAAAATCGTGGCACAGACAAGGCCTGAAGGACCTGCCCCGATTACGGCCACATCCATCTCCATGTACTGAACAAGGGTGTTGAGATGGTCGGTGATGATGGCCCTGCTGATGGTTACTTCGTCAAGTGTCATCTCCGTACAGGCTCTCATTGAAAATACTTGTAATTTTCGTGCATCATGGCATGAAAAAAGGATTCGTGAAATGTCAGGAATTTATCAGAGTAACAAATTTCCTGGAGGCTGCCTCTATATCCGGGCTGCATATGACCGCAGAAATTACTGCAATCCAGTCTGCACCAGCTGTTACCACATCTCTTACATTCAAAAGGTTAATTCCTCCAATTGCAACTATGGGAATGGTAACTTCTTTCCTGATCGCCCTGACAAGGTCAGGTCCCACGGCCGGTCCTGCATCTGTCTTTGTTCCTGTCGGGTACACAGGTCCTACCCCGATATAATCTGCTCCTTCTCTCTCTGCCAGGACCGCCTCTTCAACCGTGCCTACAGAAATACCAATGATAAATGGTCGTGGAGCAAGCCTGCGTGCTGCAGAAAGGGGAAGATCATCCTGGCCAAGATGCACCCCGTCTGCAAGGGCAGCAAGCGCAATGTCAAGACGGTCATTTATGATAAACCTGGCATCATGCAGCGTGCATAAAGACCTGATCTCCCTTGCAATGGCGAAGAGTTCTCCCCCGTTTCTGTGTTTATCCCTCAGCTGGATCATTTTTGCACCGCCAGAGAGAGACTCTTTTGCAATGTGGATATGGGAGCAGCCAGGAGCCAGTGTCTCATCTGTAATGACGTAAAGGCCTCGTTCCATCTGATTCTCTTATGATCTCAGGGCATATCATACCTTATGAAACAGTACGACACATTTCTGAAAAAAGCGGGTTTATTATCTTCCGGTCGTCTTTGACATCCTCTTCTTTAGCTTCTTTCGTTCAATCAGCTTTTTTACCTTCTTGAGCCTGAAAAGGTCCTCTCTCTCCCTTTCCTCGATGCTGAACCTGATATACCTGGCCTGTTCTTTAAGTTCAGGGATGATTATCTGGTCAAGGGCATTTACCCTTCTCCTGTTCATCTGGATCTCATTCCCAAGTCTGCGAAGGGTAGTTTCAGTCTCGGCAAGCCGGATGATCATGTCCATCTCGGCCTCAAACTTTTCTGCAGCCTCGTTTATACGGCTGCTGGTACCGATAAGACCATATCCCCGCTCCATCACATTTAAGGCTACGCTGCTTTTTTGAATAACCGGGACTGGAACCCCCATGATGTTTTTCCCGGAGATGTCAACCATTATCTGTCGCTTGGTTGCATAGGAGGCCGATTTTACGGCGATCGGATCATCGACCGCTTCTGCTACGAGGAGAGCTATGTCAGCCTCGATGGCAAGCTGTTCAAGCCCTTCCCTTGACTCTGAGAAGTTGACCATGATCTTGAAAAATT
>JAAYPD010000389.1 GCA_012520015.1 Methanomicrobiales archaeon | reverse complement strand
TGGAAGAGGGTGGGTTTCCCGGATTTCTGCAATACCAGGACCCGGAGATATTACATCAAATCTTTGAAGATATTATCTATCGTGATATAATAGTCCGGTATGGAATTCGTGAGATTCTACCCTTTCGGGAATTGTGCCGATATATCTATTCAAATCTGACACGAGAGGCATCATATCAATCGCTGGAAAAATCTATCGGTGTTAAAAATGACATGACTATCCGATCATGGATTGGATACCTTCAGGACTCTTTTCTCATATCTGAATGCTTCAGGTTTGATTATTCACTCCGTCGTCAGCATGCCTATCACAAAAAGATGTATGGAATTGATACCGGCCTTCGAAACACCGTATCATTCAGATTCTCAGGTGATACCGGAATGTTGTTTGAACAGGCTGTCTGGATGGAATATAAAAGTCGGGGATATGATCTGTTCTGGTTTAAAGCAGAAGGTGAATGTGATTTCCTGGTTTTTGATTCGGGGAAGATTATTACCTGTATTCAGGCATGTACTGAGTTGACTTTGGAAAACCAGGAACGGGAGGTATCCGGATTACTAAAGGCCATGAAAGAAATGCGGTGTGATGATGGAGTAATACTTACACTTCGGCAATATCAGGAGATGGTTATTGAGGGAATGCGGATAAAGATACGCCCGTTCTGGAATGTAATACTTACTGACAGCCCATTAATCAAGAAGTCAAAATGGTAAACCGGAGAATATCTTAAGACCTGATTTCACCGCGAATTATTGCAGGTTTGAAGACTGTAATATGTTAAACAATTCCATTCCTTAATATCACATCAGGAATAAGGTTTTTCTCCTGGTAACAGACTAAGCTCGTGCTTATTTTACCAAGACATTAATCTTGTTTGAAAAATAGGGCACCAGTATTTCAAGGTCATCCCACTTGTTCTGGGAAAAAAATTAGATCTTTAGATCTATGCCATACTTTTCAGCATTGGCATCAGCAATTGCCTGGATCTTTGCAATCTCTTCAGTATTGACAGAAGGCTTGAAGAGATGGGCAAACCTTTTCTGAGCACGAAGGTACTCCTCAACCGGCTTTCTTTTGACCTTCTTGACCTTCTCAGTTTTTCCGTTGACAATCTCGAAATTGACCCAGAGACCGGTCTCTATTGCCAGCTTCCCAAGTTCAATGGTCTTTGCCCCGTCAAAACCCCAGCCAGTGCAGCAAGGAGTATGGATCTGTATATAACATGGCCCGTCTGTCTTAACCGCACGCTCAACCTTCCTGATGATATCATTTGGATATGCGATAGAACAGGTAGCGACATAAGGTGCCCCGTGAGCGGCAAGGATCTGTGGCATATCCTTTTTAGGCCTGGAGTTACCATGGCTCAATTTGCCTGCCGGGGAGGTGGTGGTGTTTGCATCAAAGGGAGTTGCACCTGAACGCTGGATACCGGTGTTCATGTACGCTTCATTGTCATAACAGATATAGGTGATATTATGCCCTCTTTCAAATGCGCCACTTATACAGAGGACACCAATATCAAATGTTGCCCCGTCACCGCAGATACAAAGGACATGCTCATCCCGGCCCTGCCTCTTTAAGGCAGCTTCAACCCCTGAAGCCACCGCGGCAGTATTCTGAAAGAGAGAATGGATCCATGGCACTTTCCAGGCCGTCTGCGGATAAGGAGTTGAAAAGACTTCCATGCACCCGGTAGAGGCACAGATGATCGAACGTTCGCCGGCACCCTTGAGAATCAGCCTTGCGGCAAGTGCAGGACCACAGCCACCACAGGCCCGGTGCCCGCAGTCTTCCAGTTCCAGAGATCTGTCAGCCATGTCAGATCAGCTCCTCACGAAGGCCAAAGAAACAATCCCCGTTCCCGGCCTCAATTGCATCGGTCATCTTAATTACATCCTCAATCCTGATATCCCGTCCGCCAAGTCCTGCAACATAGCTGAGAACACTGACTGATGAATCATCAAGGGCATCCTTGATCTCCAGTCCGACTGCACCTTTCATGCGGGATCCAAGGGAGATGTTCTTCTCAAGCACCCCGATCTTTTTGATCCCTGAAAGGGCTTTTTTAATATCCTCCGCCGGGAAGGGCCGATAAGCCCTTATCTTAAGCAGCCCGACCTCTCTTCCCTGGGCCCGCATCACATCAATGGCATCTTTTATTGTGCCGCATACAGAGCCCATGGCAATGATGGCAATCTTCGCATCCGAAAGCCTGTACTCCTCGATAAGTTCACTGTAATCCCTGCCAAACAGGTCCTTAAACTCTTTTCCTGCCTGTTTAAAAACATCAAGGGAACGAGTCATCGCCTGGTCATTCTCGTACCTGAACTCCATGTAATATTCAGGTGTTGCGTACATTCCCATGCTAAGGGGGTCGTCAGCATCAAGCTTGTTGACCGGAACATATGCAGGAAGATAAGCTTTGACATCCTTCTCGTCAGGTATATCCACCGGTTCATAAGTGTGTGATATGATAAAACCGTCAAAGCATACAAAGACCGGAAGGAGAACCTTGTGATCTTCTGCCACCCGGTAAGCAATAAGATGAAGATCAAGAGTCTCCTGCACATCTTCTGCATAAAGCTGTATCCATCCGGAGTCACGAAGACAGATAGAATCCTGTTGATCATTCCATATAGAGAGGGGTGCACTGACGGCCCGGTTTGCAATTGACATCACAACAGGCTGTCTCATACCGGCAACATTGAAGCATACCTCTGCCATGAACAAAAGACCCTGTGACGAGGTCGCAGAGTAAACCCTTGAACCTGCGGCCGATGCTCCGAGGCATGCAGACAGGGCGGAGAACTCACTTTCTACACAGATATATTCGCTGTCAAGATCGCCATCGGCCACCATCTCGGCAAGCCTTTCCACGATATGAGTCTGGGGAGTGATAGGGTATGCAGAAATGACCTCAGGTTTTACAAGTCTGACCGCCTCTGCAATTGCATGGGAGCCTTCGAGAATCTTCTTCATTTATTTCTCCTCCGTTTCCATGGTGATGGCATCTGCAGGGCATTCCTCTGCACAAAGCCCGCATCCTTTACAGAAGTCATAGTCAGGATTAAACTCGTCATTATCAGTAAGAACACATCCTTCAGGACAGACAAGCTGGCACATCCCGCAGGAGGTGCATTTGTCATGGTCAAAGACAGGACGGAAGACCCGCCATGAACCGGTCTTGTTCTCCCTTGCCTTTCCAGGGGCTGACGCACACCCGATACGAAGTGCCATGATCTTATGCACCTCCTTTCACAAGTTCAAACGCCTTCCGGCTTGCTGCAACATTCTTATCTGCAAGGCTGCCTGAGAACCGTTCACGAACAGCCTCTTCCAGCGCTTCAAGTGTTATCTCTCCTGAAGCTGCGGCAAATGCTCCCATAAGGGTGGTATTTGTTATTGGAACACCAAGGACATCAAGTGCAAGACGGGTTGCATCGATCGGGATATACCTTACACCTTCAGGTATAGTGCCATCAATCTCCCCGCTGGTATTTATGAGGATGATACCACCCTTCTTCATACCTGCAAAGATATTAACATCCTTGATAAGGGTGCTGTCCTGCACAATGACATAATCCGGTTCATAAACCTGGCTTCGAAGCCGGATCTTTTCATCTGAAAACCTGACAAAAGCCTGGACCGGTGCCCCCCGCCTTTCCACTCCGAAAGCAGGAAAAGCCTGCGAGAATACTCCGCTCTTAAAGGCTGCAACGGCGATCAGCTCAGCTGCTGTGACTGAGCCCTGACCACCTCTCCCATGGATCCTCAACTCTCTCAAGAAAATTCCCAGAATATCTTACACGATTAATCATATAAAATTAAAGCCTGACCCTGATGCCAAGGATATGTGAAACTTTTTTAGAGAATACGTCTTTAGCAATCCTTGAAAGCCCTCTTGCAGCCGTCCACTCATCTGATACAAGCAGCTTTGTCGACAATAACCGGGCAATTTCTTCTGACACAGACATGGCCCTGCTGCCACATAACGCAACAGGTGCGTCAGGAGCAAGCAGCCTGAGAGAAGCACATTCCATGGCCGCAAACATCGCAAGAGCGGAGTTACGGTATGGTTCAGGCAGGGTGTCCTTTACACCGGCATGTAAAAAAGCTTCGTTGGCGGAGACCTGCCCGGCATCTATTGCCCTTATGGCGTCAAGGTCAAGTGCGCCATGTATCCAGCCAGGGGCAAACACGCAGGCATCAAATCCGCCGACGATCCTGTTATCCTTTACAAGCAGGGTGACGGTGTTTGAACTGATATCGGAGATAATGCATGTGGGGCCAAGGCGAAAGACCACCTCGTAGGCAAGCCCTACCTTTTCAGGACTGGCCTGGTGGGAGTAGACCTTAAACCTTGGATCAGTGTCAGATCCCCGGTGCAGGCCTGGGATCGCAATGACAGGAATGCCGCTGTCCCTGATGACATCAAAAACGCGGGTGCCTCCGCCGGTATGTTCCCCTGCTCCTTCCCTGCTGACAAGGCCCCGGTTCTCCAGGGTTATTGCAGGAACAATCTCTGAAAAGTTGTCTCCCATCGAGTATGTTATGGCAAACCCTTCTATCTCTTCTCCGCCGGTGAGGTTTGTAAGATCAGAGAGCTGAAACGACACCGCTTCTGCCCTTGGGATTTTATAGACCTTGTCTTCCCAGGCAAACCTCATGGCAGTCGTTCCATGATCAATCCCGATAAACATTGCAGTTATACATTTAGGTAGAAGGAAAGGGATATGAGTATGGATGCGCAGTATTGTGACCGGCGGTGCAGGGTTTATAGGGTCGCACCTGGTTGATTTCCTGGTCAGTTCAGGTGACGACGTAATAATAATAGACTCCCTGGTCTCCGGAGATAAAAACTATGTCAGGGAACATCTTGAAGCAGGGAGGGCCAGGCTTGTAAGCGCAGATCTACTGGGAGACGGGTGGCAGGAAGAACTGGATGGTGCTGACAGGGTATACCATCTTGCAGCAGACCCTGACGTGAGGGAGGGCTCGGCAGACCCTGACAGGCAGCTGAATAATACGATCATTGCAACCCACCGGGTCCTTGAAGCGATGAGAAGGGCAAATGTTACGGAGATCGTCTTCACCTCGACCTCCACCGTATATGGCGAGGCATCGGTGATACCAACCCCCGAGGACTACTCTCCCATGGAGCCGGTCTCTGTGTATGGGGCATCAAAGCTTGCCTGTGAAGCACTTATCTCGGCGTACTGTCACAGCTTCTCGATGAGGTCATGGATTTTCAGGTTTGCAAATATCATCGGTGCAAGGTCAGGTCATGGGGTTATCACCGACTTTATCAGGAAACTGAAGGAGAATCCAGGAGAACTTGAGATCCTTGGGGACGGAAAACAGACAAAATCCTACCTTGAGGTCAGGGAATGTATAAGGGCCATCATGTACGTGGCCGGTCATTCATCCGATATAGTAAATACCTGTAATATCGGTTCTGAAGACTGGGTATCGGTCACAGAGATAGCTGACATAATCTGCCATGAGATGAATCTCTCACCTTCTTACCGGTATACCGGAGGGCGCAGGGGATGGATTGGGGATGTGCCAAGGATGCAGCTTGATATCAGCAGGCTTAAGGAAATAGGATTTGTTCCTGGGATAAACAGCAGGGAGAGCGTTAAGATAGCCGTCCGGGCAGCACTGGAGCAATGATACAGGGGTTTTCAGGATTGTAATGACAAAAATCATGGAGAGATGAATGAAGAAGAAATACTGCATAATTCTTGGGGACGGGATGGCAGACGAGCCATTAAGCGAACTTTCCGGCATGACTCCGCTGGAAGCTGCCCATACTCCAAACATGGACCATATCGCAAGGGAAGGTGCCATGGGCCTGTTAAAGACCGTGCCTGATGGGTTTACAGCTGGAAGCGATATCGCAAATCTTTCGGTGCTGGGTTATGACCCTGCAGAGTGTTATACAGGAAGGGGCGCACTTGAAGCGGCAAGCATGGGTATCTCCCTTGAGAGCGACGATTTTGCGTACAGGTGCAACCTTGTTACGATAAGGGACGGTATCCTTGAGGACTTCAATGCCGGACATATCACAAGCGATGAAGGGGCACTTCTGCTAAAAACCCTGAACCAGCATCTCCATGGGATCGTCTGTCATGCAGGGATCAGTTACCGTAACCTTCTTATCATCCCTGGAGGTCAGGGATGCGAATCAACTCCGCCGCATGATATCACCGGGCAGCCATTCAGGGACTTTCTGCCTGCAGGGCCTGATGCTGAACGGCTGATAAAAGCCATGAAGAAAAGCCATGAGATCTTCATGAATCACCAGGTAAACCTTGACAGAATAAAAAATTCGATGAAACCTGCAACCTCGATATGGCCCTGGTCAGGAGGAAAACGCCCGCAGATGAGATCATTTAAGGAGATGACCGGGCTTTCAGGTGGAATCATATCAGCAGTGGATCTCCTGAACGGGATTGGAGTCTATGCAGGGATGGAGATAATCAGGGTTCCGGGAGCAACAGGGTTTATCGACACTGATTACCAGGCAAAGGCAAGGTATGCCATCAGGGCGCTGGAAAGGCTTGACTTTCTCTTCATCCATGTCGAGGCACCTGACGAGGCAGGTCACATGGGATCCATAGAGGAGAAGGTAAAGGCTATCGAGAGGGTTGACGAGATGATCGGGACCATAATAAAAGAGTTTGACGGAAGGATTGCCGTTCTTCCTGATCATCCTACCCCGGTACGGATAAAAACACATACTGCTGAACCTGTGCCATTTGCAATCCTTGGAAAAGACAAGGACAGCACAACCAGGTTTTCAGAGAAAGAAGGGGCAAAGGGAATGTACGGGCTTATGCCAGGAACCGGCCTCATTCCTCTTCTTATATCATAATGCGGGTATCACAATACTGGTTACTTCAAACTTCTCTTCTTTGCAGAATTTTGTATTAACTGAAAAAGTCCTACAATAAATATACCTGCGATGATGCTGACAGCCAGTCCGGGGCCTGGATCGGCGGACAAAAAAGCCCTGTCAAGCAGCAGCTTTGATGTTCCAAGCATAATGCCGGTAAGAACGGCCACTATAAGATCATGGTAATACTTGAGCAGGTACTTGAGCAGCCTTGTAAAGGTGAGGATTCCAAGAACGCCGCCGGCAAGGTATGCACCGATGTCAGGAAGATTCAAAACTTTAATCGCATTAAGCATGTATTCATACTGGTTCATGAGAAGTGTAATATAGGCCCCGGAAATTCCAGGAAGAATCATGGCGCATAAGGCGATAAAACCGGTTATAAAAAGGACAGGATATGAATGACCAAGGGCTGCCGGGTTTAACATCACAATAACAAGCCCAAGGATGATCCCAAGGACTAAAAAGATGAAACTTCCCTTGTACCGGCGTGGAAGCGGGGCGAAGAGCAGGACTGAAGAAGCCAGGATGAGCCCGAAGAAAAACCCGTTGGTAAGGACAGAATACTCTTCCAAAAGCCAGAGCATGACCCTTGACGCAAGAAGAAAAGCAGCTCCTATACCAGCCAGGAGAATGACAAGAAAAACCACGTCCATCTGCACAAGCCTTGACCTGAAAGCAGGAAGATCCCATTTAACCAGGTCGAAGATAATGGCTGGCGACACACTTGCAACAGCTGATACCAGCCTGCCATAGATGCCGGTGATGAATGCGACAGTTCCCCCTGACACGCCAGGGATGATATCGCAGATTCCCATCAGCAGGCCTTTGACAAATACAGGGATATACTCGGCAAGAAATGTTCTTATCTGCATATGCGTCCTCAATTATTCTTTCTTAAACTATTTCCATGTGATGCAGCTTTTCTTTGCACAATGGAAAATTTACCTGAAATTTTATGAAACGAACGAAATATTTTTAATTTATCGCCCATATCTATGAAGTGCAGTTAGTAGCAGAGTGCCTTTGAGTCTTGGGAAAATTAAATGACCATGAAGAATATGCTGATGTGGGATGAGACCCTGTTTCGGGATCTGGATACTTTTGAGATAGATTATATCCCTGATCAGTTCAACTACCGCGAAAACCAGTTAAGAGAACTTGCTTTTCTGATAAGACCTGGCATTAAAGGATCAAGACCGCTTAATGCAATACTCAAAGGGACACCTGGAACAGGCAAGACAACCTCAGTAAAGAAGATATTTGCAGATATCGACAGCATCCAGTCAAAACTTCTGACGGTTCATGTAAACTGCCAGGTTGAGAATACAAGATTTATGATCCTCTCTCATATCTACCGGCAGATTGCAGGGCATAACCCGTCAGCGGCAGGTAACTCCTATAAACGGGTCTTTGAGTCAATCGCCGATATTCTCCTTGCCGAAGACAGGGTTTTACTAATAGCACTTGATGATGCCAATTACCTGCTATTTGAAAATGAACTCAATAATATCCTTTACCTTCTTTTACGGTCCCATGAGACATACCCAGGGACAAGGATTGGTGTCCTTGTAGTCATATCTGACATGGACGTAGATCTCTCGCGTGAACTGGATATCAGGGTCTCGTCCGTCTTCTCCCCGACCGAGGTCTACTTTCCGCCTTATTCTGTTGAAGAGACCTTTCAGATATTAAAAGAGCGTGTAATGCAGGGCCTATACCCTGGAGTGCTCTCAGATAAGAACCTTGACATCATCGTTGATCATACGCTCAGGTCAGGTGATATGAGGGTCGGGATAGACATGATCAAGCGTGCAGGCCTGAACGCCGAGAGGGATGCGGTAAGGGAGATCGGGGAAGAACATATCCATGAAGCATACCGGGTATCAAGATTTCTTCATCTTAAGTACTCCATCCATGCCCTGAGAAGGGAAGAGAAGGATCTCCTCCGCCTGCTTACAGAGCTTTCAAGGGCAGAAGAACAGATGACTTCTGGCCAGGTGTATAAGGTGGTTAAGAAGAAATTAAAGCTCGGCTACACGGTATATTACGAGGCTTTGCGTAAATTGGATACCCTTCGGCTGATTAACCTGGAGTTCCGCGATGGAAGGGGCCGCACACGCCTTATAAACCTTCGCTATGACCCAGATAAAATTCTTTTCTATCTGAAATAGTCCCCCCTAAGCTACAAAACGAAGAGTTCAATACCCGTGCATCAGAGATGTAAAGGTACTCCACGGGGGTTCGAACATGATTAGCGTTAACGAATTAGCACTTGAGATATTCGACAATCTTGCCAATTATTCTGAAGATTTTAATGTCGCGTATCATGAACTTGACAATGGTGCAAAGATAGTAGACTGCGGCGTCTCGGTACCTGGCGGGTATGCTGCCGGGCGGGCATTTACCGAGATCTGCATGGGAGGCCTTGGTGAAGTAAATTTCAGGATGGGACAGGTAAAGCATGTTCCCATGCCCTTTATCGAGGTCTCAACCGACTACCCGGCTATCGCATGTCTTGGAGCACAAAAGGCCGGATGGACTGTAAAGGCAGGCAACTACTTTGCAATGGGTTCAGGCCCGGCACGTGCCCTTGCACTAAAGCCAAAACACACTTATGAGGTCATCGGTTACGAGGATGAGAGCGACGACGCGGTCATTGCCCTTGAGTCTGACCACCTTCCAAATGGCGAAGTAATGGAAAAGATAGCAAAAGACTGCGGGATTGATGTCGAGAACCTTTGTGCTGTTGTAGCTCCGACTGCCTCGCTGGTCGGGTCCATACAGGTCTGCGGGCGCTGTGTTGAAACGGCAGTATACAAATTGAACGAACTTGGATTTGATACAAGAAAGATATCCGCAGCCATCGGGACTGCACCGATTCCACCGGTAAAGGCAGATGCAACCAAGGCGATGGGAACTACCAATGACGCTACCATCTATCACGGACAGATTAACCTGACGATGAAAGCCCCTGAAATTGTTGATTTCCTTGACAAGATACCAAGCAACAAGTCAAAAGGATATGGAAAACCATTCTACGAAATCTTCAAGGAAGCAAACTTCGACTTTTACCAGATAGATACCTCTCTCTTCTCCCCGGCAGAAGTAACCATAAACGAACTGACCGAAGGAAAGGTGTACCATGTCGGAGAGGTAAATCCTGAAGTGACACTTAAGTCATTCGGATATCTCTAACTTTTTTAAAACAGAATTATGAGGGGATTCCAAGAGCTTTTAACAGCTCATCAAGTGGAATCACATGTGCTGCTGCC
>JAAYPD010000388.1 GCA_012520015.1 Methanomicrobiales archaeon | reverse complement strand
GATCCGGATCCCGTATTTATGAACCCGTTCATCAAAGCATATACGGCTTAATTTCTCTTTGAATAGTTGGAAAAGGTTTTGAACCTCTTCATCAGTCCTGTTAAAATTCTCGGTGGAAAATGTGTACAGAGTGATATGGCGTATTCCCAGTTCCTGGGCCCATTCCAAAACCTCTTCAGTCCTGTCTGCTCCTGCGCGATGCCCGGAAGCCGTGGCAATTCCCTTCTTTTTTGCAAATCTTCGGTTACCATCCTGTATTATCGCAATATGACGAGGTATGTGCAGGCACTGCCTTGAGACAAAATATTCGTAGATATGTTCGATAAACCCACGAATCATACCGGCGTCACCTCGATGATGATTCCATCGTCAGGATATCTTTCAATATAGTATGCCGTGCCCTTTATCCGCCCGGAGATCTCTTCAAGTATCCACCAGCCGGTCTCGATCCGATCATCAAACCTTTCAAAAAGGTTAGCATCCAGGCCTTCGGGCAGAGCTTCTTTCATACCGTCGCACTCCCAGACTCCATAAATTATTGTGCCATCCTCGGTAATTTCATCAAACTCTCTTGCAGTATTTGCAGCAATTCTTCTAAGCCGCATCCGAAGCTGCACCCGGTCTTTGAAATCTGATGAACACCAGTGAACCTTTGGAAGAGATGAGATCTTTCTTGCGCTTTCAAAGCCTCCCAAAACTGCATTGGAGACATCTCCTCTGAGAAGATACCCCCTGCTTCGCATCTCATCTGCATTAAAATCCCCCCATTCCAGTTCATTGATGTTAAGAAAATCGATATTCTCCAGGTATCCGGTAAGGTCATCAATATTGGGAAGAGAAGGAACCTCTATTCCAACATCCAGGCCGGCCATTTTTGCGTATTTGATGCTGTCATGAAAAGGCGTCTCTTTAAGGTTTAACCATAACTCAGCAGGAGGATGAAACCGGATCTCATCAATTAGTCCAGCAATTGATCTGATCATCCCTTCATCCGGGGCCATCCCGGTATACAGGTGAATGTGGTGTTCAGGGCCGAACTCTTTTTTAAGCGCACCTGCATATTCTATCAGCCGTTCTGGAAAATAAAACGGCTCTCCTCCTGTAATTCCTGTACCAAGAGCTGACATTCTTTTTGCAACCTGTATCATCTCCCCAGGAGAAGATATCAGGTGCTCATTAGCATAAATAACATCACGGTTTTTTCTTTCCTGCGAGAGCGGGCAGTACCAGCAATCACGATGGCATAACCCTGTAAGGAAAAGAACTAGCTTGGCTCCTTCGTAACATAGTGTGCATCCGGCAGACAGCCTACTATGAGGAGGAAGATCTTCAGAAGTGTTATCATCCATTGCAAATCAGATAATCTCCTTCTATATTCTCTATATGAAGTTAAATAGTATCCGGAGAGTGAATAGATTTCTACAACCTGAAAAACCGGCCAGCCTTCAGAAAAAATGATAGGTTTAATGAGTTAAACCACATACTGGTACAAGAATATAATTTTAGATCCGATATCTATGGCTGCCAGAACCAGGAGATCTCCCACTTCGATCCCTTACCTGATCTGTTTTGATAAACCCTTTAGAAAAACAGAGTACATCATTCACACAGTGGCCAGAATCTTTTTAAGTTACTATGAAAAAGTGCCTGCTAACGGCACTTTCTGATTTTTTATTTTGAAAGAATGATAAAATTTCACTGGAGTTAAGGAATGACTACAAACACAAAAATCCTTGTCGTCGGAAGCGGAGGCAGAGAACATGCCATTGCAAAAGCTCTTTCAAAAAACCCCCAGACCAGAATATTTGCGGTGATGAACAGGATGAACCCTGGAATTGCGGAGCTGGCGTTCAGGGTTCTGGTTGCACCTGAAACAGATCCTGAAGTGGTGAGGAAGTTCTCCGTTGACAACCAGGTTCAGTTCGCCTGCATCGGTCCTGAAGCCCCTCTTGAGACAGGCGTTGTGGATGTATTAATAAAGGCTGGTATAAAGTGCGTTGGCCCGTCACAGAAGGCGGCCAGGATAGAAACCGACAAGTCATTCTGCAGGAACCTGATGAAAAAATACAATATCTCCGGGCTTCCTGAATACCATGTCTTTAGTTCAGGAAGGGATGCCGAAACATTCCTGAAATCCTCTGACAAGGAATATGCAATAAAACCATCAGGCCTGACCGGGGGGAAAGGAGTCAGGATCATGGGGGAACATCTTACAAGGGAAGAAGCATGCAGTTATGTCCATGAGCTTAAAGGTGACCTGGTCATTGAAGAGCGGCTGATCGGGGAAGAATTCACATTGCAGGCATTTGTAGACGGGTCACACCTTGTCCCGATGCCCCTGGTGCAGGATCATAAACGGGCCTATGAGGGAGATGTCGGGCCAAATACCGGCGGTATGGGCTCATACACCCTCCCGGATCACAGCTTTCCCTTTGTCACCGAACAGGATTATAAAAAAGCTCTTATGATCATGAAACAGACCGTTGCTTCCCTTGCATCTGAAGGGACTCCATTTGTCGGTGTGTTATACGGACAGTTCATGAATACTGCCCACGGGCCCATGGTCATCGAGTTCAATGCCAGGTTTGGAGACCCTGAGGCGATGAATGTCTTATCATTGCTTACCAGTGACTTTACAGGCCTTGTTAAGGCAATCGCTGAAGGAACACTTGGCGAGGAGGATGTGCAGTTTGCAAACAAGGCCTCAGTCTGCAAGTACCTTGTTCCGGAGGGGTACCCGGATAACCCGGTGCCTGGTGGTGTACTGATTCCAGGACCTGCTAACGAGGCGCTCTGTTACTATGCAAGTGTTGTCAGGGATGAAGAGCACCTTGTCACCCAGAGCTCAAGGACAATGGCATTTGTTGGAATCGGAGATACCCTGGAAGAAGCAGAAAGGATCGCAGAGGAGGCTGCCTCATCTGTCAAAGGTCCGGTCAGACATCGCCGGGATATCGGAACCAGGTCAGTCCTTGACAAGAGAATCTCGCACATGAAGGAGATCAGATGAAGAAAGATTTTTTATCAATTCTTGATATCTCCAGGGAGGAACTGGCAAATCTCATCGCACATGCCAGAAAATTAAAGGAAGAACGAAGAGTAGGAATACACACTCCTGTTCTCGCTCACAAGACTCTTGGAATGATATTTGAGAAATCTTCCACCAGAACCAGGATATCTTTCGAGACCGGGATGTTTGAGCTTGGCGGTCATGCCTTGTTTCTCAATCCTAAAGATATGCAGCTGGGCCGCGGAGAAGCAATACGCGATACTGCCCGTGTCATGTCAAGGTTTGTATCTGCGATCATGATAAGGGCTAACAGGCATGATGAGGTTATTGAACTTGCCACTCATTCTGATATTCCGGTTATAAATGGTCTGTCTGACCGGGAACATCCATGCCAGATCCTTGCTGACATAATGACCATTGATGAAAGGCTTTTTCGCACGGAAGGTATCAGGGTTGCCTGGATTGGTGATGGAAATAATGTATGTACCTCACTTATACTGAGCACCATCCTGACCGGGATGGAGGTAGTCGTGGCTTCCCCTCCAGAATTTGCCCCTGGAAAAGAGATCGTAGATAAAGCTTTAAAGATGGGCGCCAGGGTCAGGGTTGTGGCAGATCCCATGGATGCTGCTACTGATGCAGATGTTATCATGACTGATACCTGGATCTCCATGGGACAGGAGGAGGAAGTTGACAGGAGAAGAAAAATCTTCATGCCGTACCAGGTAAATACGGGACTTATGTCCATGGCTAAACCTGGTGCCATAGCGATGCATTGTCTCCCGGCGCATCGGAACTGGGAGATCACCGATGAAGTGATTGACAGTAAGGCAAGCGTGGTATGGGATCAGGCAGAGAACAGGCTGCATGTTCAGAAAGCCCTTCTGGTAAGGTTATTAGGATGAGAAAATTTCCCGGTTTGATCGGGATACTCTCCGGCAAAATTTACAGATAGTCAGAGGTTTAACGAAAGAAATTATCTTATGGCATATTTGAGGGTGAATTATCCTATCCCTCATTTTACTTTACCTGCTTTATTACGTCTGTCCTTCACATCTTGAACTGTCTCTTCTCCCGTTCCTTTTTATTGGTGAGATACATCACCCCAAAGAACAGGGCTATCGAAAAGCAAAGGACTGCTGCGATCACCAGTTT
>JAAYPD010000387.1 GCA_012520015.1 Methanomicrobiales archaeon | reverse complement strand
TTCTCATGGTTTTTTACGGTTTTACACAAGGTATATCCGTCCATGTCAGGCATCATGACATCTGTGAGGATGATGTCAGGTTTTTTTTCTTTAATCTTTTCAAGAGCATCGAAACCGTTGCCAGAAACCGTGACGACGCACTCTCTTTTTTCAAGCAACTGGCGGAGATATTCTGCCTGGGTCCGGTTATCTTCTACTACCAGGATGTGTAATGGTTTTTCAGGACTTGACATGATCTGAAAATTCCTTAATACTTTTTTGAAATATCATGCTTTGAATACAGGTAAAGATGATGATCTGAGTTTATGAATAAAAAAGAGCGTGTTTAATATGAGCAGCCTGAAAAATCAGATGGTTACTTCCTCAAACTTTTTTCCAGGAACACCACAGATTGGACAGGCTGCAGGTGCTTTATCAATGGCTACATTTCCGCAGACAGGACAGAGAAGTACCTTTGATAACTCCAGATCCTTGCCGGCACTAACGGCCTTTAGCGCTTTCTCGTAAAGCCCGGCATGGACCTCCTCAGCCTTCATCGCATAAGTGAATGAACGCGTGGCATCTTCATTTCCTTCTGCCTGTGACCTTTTGATAAACTCAGGATACATGTTGGTAAATTCTTCAGTTTCACCTTCAATAGCCTCTTTCAGGTTCTCCTGCGTTGAAGAGATGCCATATACCTGCAGGTGACGCCTTGCATGGATCTCTTCTGCAAGCGATGCAGCCTTAAAGAGAGTTCCCACGTTTTTAAATCCTTCTGCTGTCGCCTTATCTGAAAATATGGCATATTTCCTGTTTGCCATCGATTCACCGGCAAAACCTGCCATGAGGTCATCTTTGGTTGACATACTGATAACAATGAGATTAACTTGGATAAGTGTTTCGAGTAAGATCAGATCAGTAATATCATCATGGTATCTGGTAAACCTGTGAAGGCACAGATATGCCTTCCAGACGGATAACTGATATCGATCCACTTGACCGCCCAAGAGAAAAGATTGAGAAAAAAGGGGCTTTTTCATTGACTGACAGTGAACTCATCGCTGCAATCCTGGGAAATGGCACAAAAAACCATGATGTCCTTACCATCTCGAAAAAGGTTGCAAGTCTCCTGGAGAAAGATAACCTTCCTTCCTATGATACCCTTATCGGAATAAAAGGGATAGGAAAGTCAAGAGCCTCGGTGCTCATGGCCTGCTTTGAACTTGCAAGCCGTTATGCGGTTCCTGTGGAAAGAGAACAGATAAAGATAACCGAGCCTCAGCATATCCTGAAGATCCCTGAGGTTGCAGGGCTTGCATATAAACCACAGGAATATTTCCTTGTCACAACCCTTAACGGTGCATCTGAAGTTATCAGTACCCGCATTATAACAAAAGGCCTTCTCAATAACAGCCTGGTCCATCCACGCGAGGTGTTTGCTGATGCGATCACCGACAGGGCGGCTGCCATAATCTGCATTCACAATCATCCGTATGGTAACCCTGAACCAAGTTCAGAAGATATTGCGGTAACCAGGCAGTTATCAGAGGCCGGAAAAATCCTTGGAATCAACCTTCTTGATCACCTGATTATCACAAAAGGGCCGGTCACCTCTCTTAGAAGTCTTGGGTACCTCTGATCATGGATGGCTGACCAGGGCTGATCCAAGGGCAAACCCTTTATCAAAAGCTTCTTTCATGAGATCCGGATACCTGTCAAGGTCTACCTTATTATCCATATCCCTGATAAGGAGTTCATCACTCAGCTTGCAGTCTATTATGTCACAAAAGGCCTTTACGGATATCTTTATTCCATCAAAGTTGTTTGGCAGGTTCATACCACTTATCGATAATAAAAGTGCCCTCCTGGTTTTTCGCTTCTCTTTGGGTATAAGGGAATTTTTTCGTTCGTACTTTGCACAGTAAAATACCTGGCAACGGTCCATTAATGATTTCAGGTGACCCGGGATTCCCATGGTCATGACAGGGGTTGCGATTATGAGGCTGTCCATGCTTTTTAGCAGTGGATAGATCTCACCCATATCATCCTCCATAATACAGGAAGACTGCTCCCTGCAGTAATACATCTCCCTGCAGGATGAGAACTCTAATGAAGGCACATCAATTACAGTGACTTCACATCCTGCTTTTTCTGCTCCGGCAATGGCCTGTTTTAATAGTTTTGCCGTATTCCCTTCAGGAAGGGGGCTTCCAAGAAGCGCAAGGATTTTGGGTTTCATATTATACTGTTCACAATACCAGCCCATATATCATTGTCGGTAATAACCTGTCCGTGTTATGAATTAACTGGAAAAGCCAGAATTACTCCTGGAATATGGCTCA
>JAAYPD010000386.1 GCA_012520015.1 Methanomicrobiales archaeon | reverse complement strand
CCCTTGATCTCCTCACTTTTAATATCAATCTGGGTTGTTACAACCCAGAAAGGGAGATAAACCTGATTTTGTGGTTCTCCTCCGGGAGAAGGTACATATGTTACCCGGACAGGGTATGTCTCACCTTTATATATTTCATTCGGAGTATTACAGTTTTTACAGACAATTATCTGATTTTTATTAGTGGCGGTCAGATTATTGTTGCATGAAGCACATTTTAGAATTGTTAACTGGAACATGATATATTACCTCATTTATTAACGCCAGGTAATTTTCCTTCAATGATTTCAGATCCGTGTCTGAATGTCTGGTAGGATATACCACCGATAATCATCCCAATGATGAGAAGAACAATCACTGCAAGCATTACGATTTCACCTGATGAAGTTTCCAGCTGGGGCACAATTTCAAGAAAAGAATAGACTAATATTCCTCCGATGACTCCTGTCAGGATTGAACCAAGACTTCCAAATGATATCTGCCGGTTAATATCACCTGGAGCACGCCCTGAGCATATGTCATTGGTATAACCATCAATTACTGCAAAATACCCACAATTTTGGTATGAATATCTGACAATCCAGAATGGGTATAGTATTTTACTAAAAGACCTGGGAGAAACAAAACTTTTTGCAAACGTGATATTCGATATTCCGGAAGCAGCTTTGTTATACACAATGTCCCTGATTCCACATACAGCGCGTTCAATTCCATCATGTACTGATTCACTGGTATCAAAGACAACAACTTCTTCTTCATCGACTGCTTTTACTTCTCCTTCAGGAACCTCTATTTCCTGGACCCCAATCTCATCAGCATTACAGGCTATACCATTCCATTCACAGACGGTACTCACGTCAGATTCTTTGTAATCAATCGTGGTTTTATTATCACTTTGAACTTTATTATATCCACACACAATTGCTCTGCCCTGTCCTATCATCCTCCAGAAAGGGAGATAAATCAGGTTTGTCTCAGTTATCTTCCCGGTTTTTTCCAAATCACTAGCTTTTTTATGAACAAGGGAACCTTCGGAAAACCATTTTTTCACCCGTTCTTCGGCATCTTTTTGAGAGACCCTGAGCTGACACTGGAGGGTCTTTTCCTTTTCAAATGATCCGGTAGTGCTTGCTGTCCCGCAAAACGGGCAAATAATAAATGAATCCCATTCATCAACTTTTAACGCACCACCACATGAGGGGCAGGTTAAATTTACCATAAGTTTTGCCATGTTATCCCTCCACTGAAGATGCCCTGGCACCAATGATTGAACGTGCCATAAATCTGGTAGCTACTATTCCTAATAAAATAAGAATAAAAAAAACCGGGTGGATATATATCCCCAAGAGTATTCCCAGAAGACCTGCCATAAACCCAATGAAGAAAACTGTTCCAAAAGGGAGTGATGAACGGACAGGATACATAGTAGCATGCACGGCACCTGATGATCCATCAATTACTGCGTGCCAGGTCTCACCGTTGAATTCGTATTCCACCTGGTATATCGGAAAATACAGAAGGGATTGTGAAACTGCTGTTCCCGGCAGGTCACGCAGATAGACTTCCATTGTGATATCCGGGTCTATTCGTTCAGCGTTCTGAGTATCGATGGTGTTATCATAGATCTTCATTGAACCGGGTGGAACTGTCAGGTTTTCTATCCCTTCAATAAGGGTTCCTCTGGCCGGACGAGTAAATTTTTTCTCTTCTCCATTAATTAAACGGGTAAAGAGATACACCGGAAAAAGTGTACGCTTAAAATTTTTTATTTTAGCATTTGTATGTAAATCTTTGGCCATTCTGGGGTTTTTTAACCATCGGGCAAAAATCTTTTCTGCAGAGTCTTTTTCAATGATAAATGGGATCAGGTAATAAAACATCACCCCTGAACGATCAATAAATGATGTTGTATTGCAATATTCGCATGAATGAAAACTGATTCGTGGAGATACAGAAACAGGGGCACCACATTGAGGGCAGGAAAAAACAGTCATGAAATACAATTCATAAGAAGATGAATATATATTTTACTATACCTCTTTAAGAAACCTCATATATCGCGATGCAATTCAGCATTTAGATTATGAAATGATTGTCATTCCTGCGAAATCCAGTAAATATATTAGTATTCCGTTTGCAGTAGAGAATACAGATATCATCAGTCCTGGTTTTACGTTTTTGAAAATCGGTGAGATGATATTAATAACCACTGACACCGCGCACTATAATATGATGTTTATTGAGAACAACTTTTTATTCAGCCATGAAATGTCCTTTTCTCTGGATACCATCGATAGTACTGTAAAAAAGGCAATAGAGGATCGTTTAAACCTAAAAATCTTCTGATTTAATATGGAGACACACGGCAAATATTTTTTAATTAATTTCCCATGAAAATTGCATCTGATCAGTTAACTTTCATCATTTGTAACTGTTGCAATTTTCATAGTTTCAGGTGTGAACCGCAAAGCAGTTCATGTGGGTTTCTTATGAAAGATTAGTCAATTCACCCTTATCTCCAATATTCTATTTCACATAGATCTTATTCATATAGTGATAGAATTGTGGTATCGACGATGACCTTTCCCAAAGATACTTAACGAAAAGTTTCCATCATTGACAGCAATTTTTCTGCGTCTGGATTCCAAACGAGGAGATTCAGGGTGATGCAACTTAAGGAATTTTTTTATAGTTGTATTATCATGTTATGTATATGCTAAAGCTTTCTTTGGTAGTTATCGGATTATTTATGGTTTTTGCAGTGCTATGTACAGGATGTACTGAACAACCAGCTACTTTGATGGATTCTCAGATTGTCATTGAAGATAAAGGAGAATATACAATGGATCTTGACCCTGGTAAATACCGGGTAACATTACAATCGGATGAACCAATAGATGTCAGTTTTTCAACTGTATCCAGTTATGATAAGTCTGAAGTAACCCAATATGACACAGTTGTAACTCTCTCGAATCCAGCAGTCCTGAAAGTTAAAAACCCAAGTTTATTTGGGATGGGTCCAAATGCAAATGTAATGATGAGAGTTATAAAAAACCCTGTCTGATCCAATCTATTTTTTCTTTCCCTTTTAATATCTCAAGAATAAATACAATATCTTTTTAGTATATCGTGAGAAATCAACTCTTATTATTTGGAGAAGAACAATGGCTGAAAATGATAAAAGATTTCAGATGGGATGGGCTGGAGCAGCCCTTATGTTTGGAGTAGCACTGATTATTAACTATTTCAGTAACGGGGATTTTTATCTGGTCGCCTCTGTATTTTTTATTGGTCTTGGAATGATACTTGGAGCACTGGGGTATGGTCTTGGGAAAAAAAATACCTACCTTCTGGGTTTTTCAGGACTCCTCGCATTATTCGGAGTTGTCAGTATTCTTCTCAGACCTCCGCCAATTGAGATTGATTTTGGATTATTCTTTGGAGGATTAATTGCAGGAGCGGCCCTTGCATTTATGGTATACACATATACAAAAAAATAGAGAGGAAAAAGAGAAATGGTCGATTTGCGGGAACGTGTCGAAGAAGACAGGGGTTTAATAAAAAATATACAACTAGCCATCCCTGGTTTTCGCGGGTACCGAAAACGGGAAGATATTCGTATTGCAGATTCGTTACTGCGAATCCAGTTAGCTGATGCAATCCACGACGGAGTTTTAAAAAATCTCAAACAAATTCGTGAAAATCTTTCCCGTTCTCTTGAATTATCAATTATCAACGAGGTTGGTAATGCAATTCAGATTGCAACCGGTATCGAAGCACGTATACGGCACGCAGATGAAGGGTATTCAGGAATATCACCCAATTACCGGATCAGTGAAGAGCAGTTAAACATACTTTATGAATTTGACTTTTCAATGATTAATCTGATTCAGGACTTAACTGGTCAATCATTCAATGCTCTAAATTATTCCAGAGAAAATTCATTCACATTGGTTCAGCAAAAAATTTTGGAAGTCACTAATGGTATGAGAAATTTATCAGACATATTTTCAAAACGGCATGAAACTATGGCCAACCTGGGGGCTTTCTAATGGGATTATTTGACCGTGCCAGAGGAATAGGAGTAGGATCGGATATAAAGGGCACTGAAGCAAGAAAACTCTTTTATTGGGTTGAAGAACATAAAGGAGAGAATGTCATCTGGCGTCTTCCAGAAAATATAATGTGGAATGACAATGTTGTAGTG
>JAAYPD010000385.1 GCA_012520015.1 Methanomicrobiales archaeon | reverse complement strand
TCCATTTCCGGCAGTTCATACAGGCAAGGATGACCTCCTGCCTGTCAAGCCGGTGCTTTAAGGCAGCAATTACCGCCTGGTCAGCAGTAGGAGGGGGAATCATATCCCTTGACGAGGTAAAAAGAGCTGCGCCGCCTATCATACTTGGTGGGCCGTTGACAACCTGTATCTCACCTGAATGTATGGCCTTTATTATTTCAGTGGCATGTGGTACATCCATGTACCTTGTAAAAAGCTCCCTGTACGTCTCTTCCTGGATCTGCGGGTGGGAAAGAAGATCGGCAAGACGATGAAAACTGAGCCGTTCATAATCCGCATCAGGATCTATGGCCCCAAACTTCTTTGAGATCTGGACGAGTTTCCATTTAAAAAGAGAGGTCCTCTTCAAGGCAAGTTCCAGGATACCACGGATATGTTCAGGTCTCAGTTCTGTCAGAGTCTCTCTTACATCGGCAGCTGAAATCTCTCCGGGCACTCTTAGCAAAATCCGGTATGCATCCAGTTCCAGGCCGATAGTGGAGCCAAACCGTGCTGAAAGCAGTATTGACAGGACTCGTCCGATCGCTTCATTGGTCTGATGCCCTGAGCAGATGTTCAAAACAATTCCTTCGTCTGAGTACTCAAGAGATATGGTCTCGTCGGTCGGAATGATCCCATGATTTTTCTCTACCAGGGAAAGAAACCCGTCTGCAAAATTTATGGAGGCCTTGTCACTTGTATAGCTCTCAAAGTCCCTGGTTCTTCGCAATCTCCCCACTTCTCTTGCGATCTCATAAGGGACCGGGATCTGTTCACCTTCCCAGGATGGAAGTTCTCCTTCAGCATTGCGGGCTGGTTCAACGGTGACTTTCCCTTCTTCAAGATCAAGGACCCGCCACAGATGACCTCTTGCAATGAATACAGCACCAGTGTGGAGGGATGTAACAATAAAGGACTCGTCAAGTGTTCCGACAGTCCTTCTTGTTACTATATCATATACAGGAAATTTCCGTTCATCAGGTATCATGGAGAGGTTTCCTGATAGATATCTCCTGGCTCTGCTGGTGGTAATCACCCGGTTCCCATCTCTTCTTATAAGGTAATGCTCTGCCAGCTGCCCGGTTATAGCCTCAAGGGTCTCCATGTCCCTGACACCTACAGAAGAACGCGATATTATTGCAAAGATTTCATCGATGGATATCTCTCCATACTCAACAGCGATAGCAGCGATCTGGTTTCCGATAACGTCACCTGCCTGGTAAGACGGGATTATATCTTCCACTGCTCCCTGCCTTGCACGTAATGCAATTACAAGCGACTCACAAAGATCATCAAATCCACTGGCGATTATCGTCCCTCTTGAGGTTTTTCCAATCTGGTGGCCGGCACGGCCTACACGCTGCACAAGCCTGCTTACTTCCCTTGGTGATCCAAACTGTATGACATGCTCTACATGACCAATATCTATGCCCAGTTCCATCGACGAGGTGCATAACAGGGTTTTAATATCTCCCTGCTTGAACCGGTCTTCTGCCTCAATACGGATCTCCCTGGAAAGTGAGCCATGATGCACATCTACGTCTCCATCCTTAAGCAGGGCATGGCCCAGTGACTCTGCCGTTGACCGTGTATTGACAAAGATGAGAGTTGATGGCCCCTTTCCTGTATGTCTGCGTATGGCCTGCACCTGG
>JAAYPD010000030.1 GCA_012520015.1 Methanomicrobiales archaeon | reverse complement strand
TCTCTCCGACACGAGAAGATAATATTATTAATTTGTAGCAACATATTTTTATGTCGTACCACAGCTAAGAGGTCACAAAAATAGGTGTTTGTACGAGAAGAGCCAGTAGAGAAAAACGATCTAATCCGAAATGTTACCGATCTTCGGGCAGATGTATCTCGTTAGCTGTGTCACCCGATTTTCACTCCGAAAAAACAGCATCTGCCCGGATTTATTCTCCCCTTCATTCTGAACATTAACAGACAAAACCCGATGATAAAGGACCAGTGTTTTTTTTCACGCATTTCATTCCTTTATGATATGTTATTTTTCATTAAGTAATGATATCTAAGTCATGATAAGAAAAATACTTATAATTTAAGAAATAATATAAATAATGTACTACTTTGACAGGGAAGAATGAAGAGGTGTAGTACTTGGCTGTAATAATTCATTTTAGCAGTTTCATATATGATTTATCGTAATCATGGGTGTTGTCCTGCCGGAAGCATACCCAAAAATCCCTGTCAAAAAACCCCTCTTCTCTCTTAAATAGAGGACAGTAAAAGATCCGCCGAAATAAAATTGCCGAAACTTTAAAAAGATACTGGTGAAGTCACAAGATTTTTTATGCTACTGTCCTGATTTTCAGAAATTATCCTAATCTCCTGCTCTAACTCTGAAATCTTCTTTTCGTACCGAAAAATTGATTCGTGTAGGATTTGACATCGTATGAGAGAGATTTTTATATGCTGATCCATTAAATCACCTGTTAATATTATCTGTCGTTTGAATAATTATAATTTTTTTATTATTAAATATTCATTCACCATTAAAATTTATAACTATGACACTGATCACAAATAAACCGTCTTCAACTCACTGATATTGCTGAATGGTTTGCAATACGCTCAAATAATTGAGAGATCATCCCACCAGATACTTACTAATAAAAGAAATAATAATATTTCATTGCAAAGTGTACTTACGGATAGAGATTAAATAATTATATTATTCATAAATCACTTTGCACCAGGAAAACTTAAGACTAATCTATCGGATTGAAATTATGACCGGAAATACATATGAAAATGATAATTGCAGGTGCTGGGCGTCATTCTGGGATGGTGTAAACCAGGCAGGGAACAGGAAAGGACCAATGACACCAGGGTTTTGGAATCATATGGCACAACGTTATGAACGGGGTTATTCTAAAGAGAAAGAAGAGAGCAGACTAAAAAAATTCTTGAATTCATCACCAGTTCTGGATTGCAGATTAAGGGTGCAGAGGTGCTGGATGTCGGGGCAGGGACTGGTTCCCTTTCAATTCCACTCGCAAAGCTGGGTGCACAAGTTACAGCAGTCGATTTTTCAGAGGAGATGCTGAAAAAATTGCAGGCACGGGCACAAGAAGAAGAGTTCACTGTCAGAACAATCCTTAAATCATGGGATACAGTCAACCTGGACGAAGAAGGATTTCGAAATAAATTTGATCTTGTCATTGCATCCATGACACCGGCAGTAAGAAACCCGCCAGATCTCGCCCTTATGCTTGAAGCATCAAAAGGGTTCTGTTATTACAGTGGCTGGGTTAACCGTAAGTGGGATAAATCATACTATTCCCTGTATAAACACCTATTCAACGAGGAGTTTAAAGAATCACCACATGGTTTTTACCTCCCTTTCATGTACCTTTACATGCTTGGATACCGGCCGGTCATCACACTCATGCAGGATGAATGGAAAAGTAACGAGACGATAGATGAGTATGTTGAGACGGCATCAGGCTTTTTCAGCACAACAAAACAGATCGATGACCAGGTTAAAAAACAGATTAGGGAGTTTATTACACCACATGCACCGGGCGGAATATATCATGCACAGACACAGGTTATCACTGGTATGATGATCTGGAATATGAAAGAGAGAAATATACAGACCTGAATATTAAAAAAACGTGATTTTATGGAGTTAAAACCTTTTAAAAGAGAATCAGTCTTTCCTCTTCCGGTCACTTTCATCTCGACAATCAGTAAAACCGGAGTCAGAAATATTGCACCTTATTCATGTGTTATGCCTGTTTTACGACCACTTGATCTCGTCTGCATCGCGACAGCAAAACGACGCGATACTCTTGATAATATCAGAGATACCAAAGAATTTGTCATAAACATGGCAACAACCAGGCTTTCAGATGCAGTAATTCCCACAGCACGACTTGCACCCCCGGAAGTAGACGAATTTGTCTCCGCCGGTCTTGATGAAAAACCATCAGTAATTGTAAAACCACCGGGAATTAAGGGATGTTATGCCTGGCTTGAATGCAGGCTTGATAAACTCATTGAAGAAAAATCATACATACTCATTATCGGTAAAGTTGTCCACCTTGAGATTACTGATGAAATATACAGGCAGGATGGATCATGGGATGTTGAAAAGGCAGAGCCACTTGTCATGACAGGATCAGATACCCATATGCATTACTGCACTGTAACTGCGACTGGCCGAAACGATCCATTCAGTGCAATGTTTCCAAACCATATCGATCCTGTTGCAAAAAAGCACATGGAAAAGTAATCTCCCTTTTTTACCAATTCATCATTCAACCCGGCAAAATGCTGTTTTCCCAATGACAAACATGATGATATCAAAACATAACAGAACCATAATATCAAGAGACATGGGAAAGAGCTGGACCCAGGTGTCGCCCATCATAACTGTCCGGAGTGCATCTACTCCATAGGTCAGGGGGTTGACATAACTTGCCCACTGCAGCCAGGTCGGAACATTGGCAAGAGGAAAAAGTGCCCCACTTAAAAAGAACATGGGAAGATTGATAAATGTCTGGATAAGACCGAATCCTTCAAAACTTTTCATAAGACTTGCAAATGTAAGACCAATACATACAAGGCCAATGGTGATGAGAATCATAAGCGGCAAAGCCTCAAGAACCATGAAGATGTGTACAGGTATTCCAATAAGGTACGCAAATGGAAATATGATAATGCCCTGGATCATGACGTCAGTACTGGTCCCAAGCATTTTTCCAAGGAAAACAGATGTTCGGGATATGGGAGAGACAAGAATCTCCTTTAAAAATCCAAATTCACGATCCCAGATTACAGATACTCCCATGAACATCGCCGTGAAAAGCATTGCCTGGACAATAAGTCCTGGAAAAATAAATTCCTGGTAATTAATTCCTGGCATTCCGGAAGAAAAACGCATACCAGTTCCAAAGATAAAGAGCCATAAAAGAGGTTGACATATGGCGTTAATAAGCCGTGGTTTTTCCCGTAAAAATTTCTTTACTTCCCGCAGCCACAGAGTATAAATCCCACGAATTTCACTCATCTGGCTCTCCGCCGTTTCATCATGGCTATCCTGCCTGTCCGCTCAGGTGTTTCCCCGTGGTATAGTTCCTTGCCTGTATAATGTATGAAGACATCGTTCATATCCGGTTTTGTGATGGTTACATGGTCAATACGAATACCGGCATTCACGGCGTATTCAACAATTCCCGGAAATTGGAAATTTGCATCCTGCACAGAGATTTTTATTTCATCATTATGATAAGATACATGGCCTGCAATGTTATCCTGAATAAGGAGATCTGACAGAACCTGGCTCTTGTCAGATCTGATTGTGATTATATCCCCCCCGACTTCCTGTTTGAGAACTGATGGTGTGTCCAGTGCAACAATCGTTCCCTGGTCAATAATGGCTATCCGGTCACATAACCGGTCAGCCTCTTCCATGTAATGAGTTGTAAGAATAATTGTCATATCCTCTCTTTTTCGTAAATTCCGGATATAATCCCATATATGTTCCCGGCTCCGTGGATCCAGGCCAATGGTTGGTTCATCAAGAAAGAGGACCCGCGGGTAATGGAGAAGTCCACGAGCTATCTCAAGTCTTCTTCTCATCCCGCCGGAGTATGTGTACATAAAATCATCGGCCCTCCCTGACAAACCCACAAGTTCCAGTACCTGCTTAATCCGTTCCTCCTGCTCAGATACAGGAACAGAGTAAAGATTGGCATGCATCTGGAGATTTTCCCTGGATGTCATATCTGTGTCTACGCTTGGATCCTGAAAGACAATTCCAATTGATCTCCTGACCTGTGCTGATTCGCGGGAGATGTCAAATCCGTTAATCAGGGCAGTTCCCGATGTAGGTCTCAGTATTGTGCAAAGCATTGATAAAAAGGTGGTTTTTCCTGCACCATTAGGTCCAAGGAGAGCAAAAACTTCCCCTTTATTTATGGTCAGGGAAATGTTGTTTACTGCTGTATAAGGGCCAAATTGTTTTTTCAGGTTGAATGTCTCAATAATTGGTTTCATAAAACTTATATACGTTTTTCCTTGTTCTGTGAATTAGCGGGCCAGAAACTGCTATACTGTTACTATTATCGGTTTTATTCAGATATAAGTTCCAGGACAAAAAGTTCCTTGTGTTGATCTGGGATAATAATATTTACAAACTCCCGGTAATTCACTTTCATGTCTTTGTTGAACGGATAGTCATAATACCAAAATACAATGTTGTAATGACTGCAAGGATAAGAGCCATCCCAAAACCAGCAGCATAACCGGATGCAGTAATAATAATTCCAGTAACAAAAGGACCTGATGAATGACCGACATCCATGATTGATGATAAAGCTCCCATAGAAGCTCCTATTTCCTCTCTTTTGGCAATATCGGCGATATATTTTGTTGTAGCAACAGTGGATAATGACATCCCAAGTCCTGATAGCAGGCTTAATATTAACAGGAACATGATGTCTGAACAGAAAGGAATCATGAATACTGATAATCCAAGTAACATGAGGCCGGCCATTATCTGATACACGGGATTTTTCACGTCTGCAATTTTTCCAAAGAATGGTTTTGTTAAGGCAATTGAGAGGACCTGAATTGCAAAGATGATCCCAATAAGATAAACCTCAATCCCTATGCTTACGAGATATAGCGGAAGAAAAGTCTCAAATGCTCCAAATATAAAGTAGGTAGTCATATCTACATAAGCGGTAGAACGCAGCCGGCAATCAGCCCAAAACACCTGAAGACTTTTTATAAATATACCAGGAGTAAGTGAACCACCTATACCTTTCCGGTCTTCTGGAATCCTGAATATCATAAAGCAGACAATTAACCCGGCAACGAAGGCTGCAAGGTACACACTCTGGTACCTGAAAAGACCAGGAGTTATTGCAAAGAAGGAGATGAGCAGCCCGCCTGCAATTGGAGCCATTGTCCGACCATACAATGTAGCAGATGAATACTGCCCGATTCTCTCTCCTTTTGTACTGGCAAATCGTTCCGCAATAATGGCTGATATCACCGGCCCGAGAATTGCAGTAGCCATTCCATGAAAAAAACGTACTGGTATGAGCATCAGTGGATCTGTGACGAATAGATAAAGGAGGGGAGCCATAAGAAAGACAACTCCGGAGATGGAGAGCATCCGCCTTCTTCCCAGGTGATCTGACATGACCCCAACCGGAAAACTGAAAAGAATTCCGGCAAATGGAGATATTGCTGATATAAGCCCGATTATAGTATCATTTGCCCCAAGGGATGCTGCATAAAGGGGAAGGACCGGATTTTTAGAGATGGTGGTGGAGAAGATAGCAAGAAAACCGATGATAGAGAGCTGAATTATATAACTGCGATCAGTCAGACTCATGGTGTTGTACGTAATACATATTCATATAAGCAATTATCGTTGGTATCTCTACTATTACCTTTTTAATATCTAAACTACGAACAAATACCCGGGTTTTTATATGAAATTCTGCATCAATATACCTGAATCCAAAATTCTGAATGATATCATCTGATTTTTTCTATTAAATAAGGATATTTTTCCGAAGTAACCTATATATAGCACTTAATACGTCACTTAACAGTTCACACCTGAACCAATGAGATGGTCATACCCATTTTCTACATCCAGTTAAGGTAATGACCCATACAATAAGAAAGAACCCTGAAAAAAATTACGATTTGGTAGCAGAGAGGAAACAAGGCATACACACCCGTTTCCCATCATGTTCACGGGTTTTTGCATCGGCTACCATCTCACCACAGCATTCGCAGGGTATTGACTCGAAAATTCTCGCTTTTTTGGGAGGTTCCATCTGAACAAAATTTATCTTCAGAATTTTTTCTTCGGGTGCAGAGAGAATTGCCTGAACGCCCTGCTGTGCCAGTTCCTGGTACCTGGCCTTTTCTGCTTCTGTGGCCCTGCCTGAAAAAACCTTTGGCCTGAGATCACTCATCTCATCAGGTAAAAGTCCGTCAAGATTAGTAGTGATGCGCACTGCCTTGTTCTTCTCCCTGCAGTAAAACGTGAACGCATGTTTCCCATAATCATGAACAATAAGATTACCCTTACCTGCAGTACATCCGGTGATCATCTGGATGGCATCAACTCCACAAGCATCGGTTTCTGCTATTGCAACCAGTTCCTCGTCTTTGGGTCGCCTGACTTCAAGTGCTTTCATAGCGGCAATGGCTGCCCTGTACCCGCTGGCAAGCCCTCCGCATGAATGACCGTGAAACTCTACTGCCTGTTCATATGATATATAATCACCAGGAACAGGTCTTTCATTTTGCTGCGAGAGACACATATACTCAGATATATTCTTGTGTAGTACTATTATACTCATCGGTAAGATCAAAAATAATGCACCTCCGTTTAATTTGAAAGAAAAATGCAATTTAATTTTAAAACTTATTTTAACCAAAAATTTAGAGAATTAAATTCGCCATCCTATGGGAATAACAATTCATAAGTTATAAATTTACAAATATTCTTATAACTAATTGTGATGTGAGTTCAGGATGAATTAGTTAAATATTACAAGTAAGTAATAGTTACTAAGATCTTGTAATGAGCATCAGATTGGTTTGATACATTACAATCATATCGGATGGACGAGGAACAGAATGAGACGAATATCAACACTTCTTCTGATAGCGTGCTGCCTTATCATCCCGGCATATGCATTTGCTGATGATGACCTGGCATATGATCTTGGATCCAGGGCAGCTGAAGTGGGAATGGACCTGCTAAAATTTGAGGCAGGGGATGGCAATGTGCTTGCACTTACAAATGCAGGTCATGCGGTCATAAAAGGTAAGACCACTGAACGCGCCCTGACAGGATTATCTGAAAAAACCGGCCTTTCCAATGGAGACAATAACCTTTTCCAGGTTAACCGGCCAAGCTGGAAGCCTTTGTGGTTTTACTTCTACAACAAGGATAGCGGCATGGCTGCATATATGGAACCAGATCCTGAATTTTTGTCAATGAGCATTGATCAAAGGGAATCTCTCCCGGCAGATAAGGCCTTTTCCCAGGTATCTCTGATTGTTGCTGATCTGGATTCCATGCTTGCGAATCCAAATGATGGAAATACCACATTTAACAGGAAAAAATTC
>JAAYPD010000384.1 GCA_012520015.1 Methanomicrobiales archaeon | reverse complement strand
GTTCTGTTTTTGAATAATCTGACTTCAAGGATTGGATCTGGTATATGAAGCTCTTTCCAGATGAATGTACCAAGGAGGAGAACAGCTATTACCAGAGATCCAAGGATTACCGGGGATGTCCATCCAAGTGATGAGCCCTCAGAAAATCCATATAATAAAAATCCAAGTCCAACAAAGATAAGTATGGCGCCTGCTTTGTCAAAAGTCCTGATTCTGTCCTGCAACTGAATTCGTGGAATGACTCTTGAGCCAAGAAGGACAGCAATAATTCCAACAGGAACATTAATGTAAAAAATCCAGTGCCAGGAGAGATATTGTGTCAGAAATCCACCAACAGTCGGACCAATTGCGGTCCCAAGTCCTGCCATTGTCATAATAATTCCCATCGCTTTGCCTTTCATATTCATAGGAATAAAGGCGGTTACCATAGCCGGGGCAATTGCAGTAATCATCGCCCCTCCAACCCCCTGCAATGCCCTTGAGCCTACAAGGGTGAGAAATGAACCGGTGATCTCAGGGAGAAAGCCGCATATGAAGGATCCGAAGGTGAAAAGGATAAACCCGGAGAGAAACACCTGTTTAAAACCGATGATGTCAGAGATCTTACCAAATATCAGTACACATCCCGCCATAACAAGCAGGTAGATTGTGGCCACCCATGAGACAGAGGTAGAAGAAAGGGCGAATGATTCAGATATTGTAGGAAGCGCAATATTTACAATAGTTCCGTCAAGGGCAGCCATGAAAGTTGCAAGTGATATCGCGATAATAAGAGGAATATTTCGATTCTTCACCTGGCCGGAGGTATTAACCATATTATATATTTATCGTTTCCCTATTTAATAAAAATGAAAACCTGAATGCATTAACTCGATAATGTCAAGTTCGAAAAAGACTGATTCAGATTTATATCGTAAGATCTTCATATAAAGAAGAGTAGTATAATTTACTGTGCTCAATCACGCTCATACAAAGAGGTTGGAACCATCAGTAAACCCATAGAGAACCATATTGCCTTAATTTGGCATTTGTTTGTATTCCTGGCTGGATGCGGATGCATGTGGAGCAAGATAACAGTCCGGCCGTCCTGATGCTTAAAGAAATTTTTGAAGGATGGAGGAAGGATCGTGAGGTTTTTATGGTTTTTCTTTCGATATAATATGAAAAAATCAGTCTAATCCTCATAACTATCAAATAAGATTGATAATGCATGAGTGATATAGAACATAATACCCGTGAACAACAATGTCAATAGCAATATTAAAACGACAAGTTATAAAAGATGCAGAAGGTAACCCTATTGGAGTTATTTTACCTATTGAAGAATATGTACTGATAGAACATGGGTTACCTCAACAAGATAATTTGGACAACCTGGTTGAAAAGATCAATATAATGGAACAAGCAATAAAAGATCCGGATTTCATGTCAGATCTTGATGAAATCATGACTTCTTTTGTGACAGCAGATGAAGAATGGTGGGAGCATGAACCTTGATTTACCAATGGCATATTTTTCTTGCACAACTTGCACCCGTTTGCGGCTCTGAGCAATCTGGATACAGGCCCGTGTTAGTAGTAAGTCGTGAACAGATAAATTAAATTCTTCCAGTCATCAATGTCATTCTTTTCACATCATTAAAAAGTAAAACCCGCATTATATATTCCAATGAGGTTCTTATTCCAAAAGACTCAGCAACTTTATCTGTTGATTCAATTGCTGTATGCTACCAGATCCGCACATTAGATAAAAGTAGGCTGGGAAAAGAAATTGGAGTTATTCAGGATATAACTTTGATTCATGCTATTCATGAAGCCCTCCGGTTTCAATTACAATTATAACTGAAAGATCGTTATAAAAACCATGAATAAATCATGTACCTATTCCAGAACGAACAGGAAAATACCACCCAGTTTTTTCTTCAGTACTTGCATTTGAGGTTACACCGGGAGGTGATGTCCAGGTCAAGGCTCTTCGGGGTCTTCATGAGCCTGCGGTTTTCGGTCATGTATAGGCAAACCCTGCCCGAACGAT
>JAAYPD010000383.1 GCA_012520015.1 Methanomicrobiales archaeon | reverse complement strand
GTCTGTTTAAATCTTGAAAATATATTCTCGCTGATGAAAAGGGGGGAATTTTCTACTTCTGCAACCGATTTTGATCTCTTTCATGATTCTGTAAAGAGCATCAGTAACTATCTGTCAGAAGGTGAAAGAAAAAGTCCGCAACCTGTTGAAGTTATCCAAAAGTTAAGGGCTTTACTTGCCGAAAGAAAACCTCCGGAAGAACAGAAAGATAAAGATTTGACCCAGGTAAAAGAGCAGGACGATTCAGATGACCTGATATTTGGTGAGAAGGATGCCAGGGAGGATAACTCTTTCAGGTCCCTTTATCCTGACCCGGCAGTTCTTGCTGCGCCAAGCAAGTTCCTGGAGGTAAAGCCTGCTTTTCATTCGCATGATACATACACAAGTGATTCCTACCGCGGTTTTCCTGTATCAGACTCAGGCACTGTAAGAATTGCAGCAAAAAAACTTGACAGGCTGATAATCGGGTCTGATGATCTCCTCTCAACAAGACTTTTCCTGACACACCGGATGCAGGAACTTGAAGAGATGTTGAGCAGGTTTTCATTATGGAAATGGAACCACGGCCTTGTTTTTAATGATATGCACCTGATCAGGGACTCATTATATGGCTTTAACAGGTCATCGCTTCCACCTGAACTCTTCCTGTTTATTGAGAGAGTATGTGATTTCCTGGAATATGACCGGGAGTTTGTCACTAACCTGCAACATGACCTTGCCGCCCACATTCATGCAACCGATCTTGACAGGGCAGCCCTTGAGTCCAGTACAACCGAGATAGCAGACCTAATCCACGATGCTATCCTGGTTCCGGTCTCCAGCCTGCTGACCCAGATATCAGGGCAGATAAGGGAGAATTCGCGAGGTCTTGGAAAAGAGGTGGAACTTAAGACAGAGGGGGGCGAATTAGAGATGGATCGCCGCCTTCTTGATATGTTAAAAGTTCCTCTTATGCATCTTATCAATAACAGCGTGGACCATGGCATCGAATATCCTGATGAACGCGTAGCCCTTGGAAAACCGGCACGTGGCCAGATAAAGGTTAAAATTACTGCACATTCCGGCAGCAAGGTGGAGATTACCCTGTCTGATGATGGAAGAGGGATAGACCGGGAAAAGATAAAGAAAACCGCGATTGACAAGGGCCTTCTCTCTTTGGAAGAGGAGAAGACGGCGGTCAATGACGAGGCTATCTGGCTTATTTTTAAATCAGGGCTTACAACCAGCCCGATGATAACTGATCTATCAGGCAGGGGGCTTGGTCTTGCCATCGTTGAGGACAATATCACGCGTATGGGAGGAGAGGTTCTGGTCTCGTCAGAACAAGGTAAAGGAACGACCTTTTCATTAATCCTCCCCATCCGTCTTGCTACCCTCCGGGGACTTATTATCAGGAACGGTCCTTCCTTTTATGTTATACCTGTTCAGCAGATCCTCCAGGTAATAAGGGTTGCACCAGAACGTGATTTAAAAGAAAATACCAGGCAGGTGATACAATACAAGGGTGAAACACTTCCAATAATCCGGCTTTCAGAGGCCCTGATGTGCCCTGACTTTGGGGCAGATGATCCTTACGGGGAGATACCAGTCATGATTGTGGCTTATGGCGCCGGTAAGATAGCCTATGCTGTTGATGAAGTCATCCAGGTCCAGGAGATAGTGGTGCGCCCGCTTGGAAAGCAGTTAAGAAGGGTGAAAAAGATAACAGGAGCCGCTGTGCTTGGGGATGGAAAACTTGCACTTGTCCTTGATCCACCAGAACTTATCCAGGAAGGCCTTCGGCTATCAGGACAGGTTCCTGCCCCCATTCCTCCTGGAAAGACCTCCGGAAGAGTGCTCATTGTTGAAGACTCTGTAACTTCCCGTGCACTTCTTAGAAGAACACTTGAAAATGCAGGTTTTAAGGTATTAACCGCCAGTGACGGGATGGAGGGTTACAACATTCTCCTCGAAGAGCCAGTAGATATTGTTGTTTCTGACGTGGACATGCCAAGAATGAACGGTTTTGCTCTCACAGAGAAGATAAAAAAGGATGAACGGTTCTCTCATCTTCCGGTCATCCTTGTAACAGCACTTGACTCAAGGGAAGATCGTGAACATGGGCTTTCTTCAGGTGCAAATGGTTACATTCTCAAAGGGACATTTAAACAGAATGAACTTGTCAGAACGATTAAAGGATTGTTGCAGTAACCCAAAGTTCATACAGAATTGAATCAATTAATATGTTATAGTATTAATCAGCATCACTGGTCAGGGCATTTGTTCAGGCCTTATCTGTGGTCCTGGCATCCTGTAATGAACCTGGCTGACTTTGCATTGTACCATTACCTGAAAGATCACAGATGTCGCATAATGACATTATCCAGCCCTCGTCGGTTCCCATTCTGATCGCTGAGGATAACAGGACCCAGGCAGAATACCTGAGATATATCCTTGAAAAAGAGGGTTATCCTGTTATGCTCTCTACAAACGGGAAGGAAGGGTTAAACCTGGTAAATTCAAACCGTCCCAGGCTTATCCTGACCGATGTGATGATGCCTGAAATGGACGGCTATGAGCTATGCTCTGCCATAAAAGGAGATCCATCTACTGCAGATATCCCGGTAATCCTTGTAACACACCTTTTCAATCCTGTTGATGTTATTAAAGGGCTTGAGGCAGGGGCAGACAATTTCATTATCAAGCCATATACCCCCGAAATCATCCATACAAGAATAGCAGGGATTTTACAGGCAGTCAAAAAAACCGAATCCGATGAATGTCATGAGCCTTTAACCGTGGTCTTCTCTGACCGGTCATATACAATCACCGCAACAAGGCTGCAGATTATTAATATTCTACTCTCCACCTACGAGGTGGCAATAAAAAATAATACTGATCTGCAGGTTGCACAGGAAAAACTGCATTACATGAATGACCAGATGCAAAAAACCCTTGATAAGTTACAGATAAGCAACGATGATCTTATAAAAGAAAATCATGAGAGAAAGATGGTTGAGACAGCCCTTGGAAATGCCAATAACAAATTACAGCTCATGGCAAGTATTACCAGGCATGACCTTCTAAACCAGATCAATTCCTTACAGGGATACCTGGAACTTGCTGCCATGGACAGGTATGATGATCCTGAACAGGCATGGCAATATGTTGACAAGGCGGTTGCTGTTCTTAGTCAGACAGTTAATACTGTGCAGTTCACAAAAGAGTACCAGGAGATAGGAGTTAAATCACCAGTCTGGCAGAATTGCCATAACCTGGTTAATAAATCCCTGACTCATACCTCGCTGAATAATGTAATCCTGGAAAATCTCATACCTGAAGATCTTGAAATTTATGCAGATCCCCTGATAGAAAAGGTCTTTTCTAACCTATTTGAAAATGCCGTCAGGTATGGAGGAAAGATCACAAAGATATCAGTCAGGTTTATGCAGGATGAGAATACCTGCCGGATCATCTGTGAAGATGACGGTGAAGGAATAAAAGATGATGAAAAATTAAAGATATTTAATTATCAGTATGGAAAGAATACAGGGCAGGGGTTATTTCTGTCACGTGAGATCCTATCCATCACTGGTATACAGATAGAAGAGACCGGGACTTATGATGTGGGGGCAAGGTTTGAGATCTCATGCCCTGGTGGTACGATAAGGTTTACCGGCTCTGACATCTGATCAAAATAAATTTTGCATGGCTGGAACTCATAGCTGAAAGTTCAGCCTCAATTTCTGTTAAAAAATTTTTGTCTCTTATTTGTGAGTTCATATCTGAACAAATTCCGCTGAAGGAACTGGAATAGGTGGGATATTCTCATCGGTTCCACCTGTGCTTATCCCCCGGTCTGCTGATGCAATGATTGTCGGGGTGTCCCCTCCGCATTTGTAGCTGTTCATCTGAAGATTGTAGATTCCCGACCCTGACCTTGCATATAACATGACATAGTATGTTGAGCCAGGGGCGGGTTTTGTAATGGCAGTGTATGCATCCGGCCCGCGTGCATAATAACTGGCATAACACCTTGAATTTTTCGGATTGCAGTTTTTACATACATATATGTCAATTATCGGCGGGGAGGTGCAGTAATTGTTATTCTCTTTAACTACTCCTTTGTTTGCATGAGTAATAGATTCCTGTCCTGCAACACATGTACCCCTTGATGAGACAGACCACTCGATCTTTGACCTTCCGTCTCCAGGGATATAATATCCATAAACTGCTGCCTGTCCCTGTCTTATGTAACCGGTCTGTTTATCTGTCTTGTAAACTCCGCATGGAGGAGTTGGAACCTGGGTTGGCACGGGTGTTCTTGTCACCGTGGGAACCGGTGTGTCGGTAGGAGTCGGTACAGGCGTTCTCGTCACCGTGGGGACTGGCGTATATGTTGGAGTTGGCTCTGGTGTTCTTGTCACCGTGGGAACCGGCGTGTAAGTTGGTGTTGGCTCTGGTGTTCTTGTCACCGTGGGGACTGGCGTATATGTTGGTGTTGGCTCTGGTGTTCTTGTCACCGTGGGAACCGGCGTATATGTTGGTGTTGGCTCTGGTGTTCTTGTCACCGTGGGGACCGGTGTGTATGTTGGTGTGGGGGCAGGGGTCGATATACCAAGGGCTTTTGCTGCATTCAGCCTTCCTCCTGTCGCAACTTTCCCTGATAATGCCGGGATAATATCTACAGATCCAAGGATTCTGCTCTTTATCTGTGCTGTCGTTAATGAAGGATTTAATGTCTTAAGCAGGGCTGCTGTCCCGGTTACATAAGGAACAGCCATTGATGTTCCACTCAGGTAAGAGTACCCTCCTGCCCTTGTGGTGCTGTAAATTGTTTCACCAGGAGCTGCAAGATCCACTGAACTGGTTCCATAATTGGAGAATGATGCAAGTGTATCTGAACTGGTCGAAGCAGCGACAGAGATTATCTGGGAAGAAGGATATGCAGCCGGATATTGGGGAGAGATATCTGAACTGGCACCACTATTACCTGCTGCACAGAT
>JAAYPD010000382.1 GCA_012520015.1 Methanomicrobiales archaeon | reverse complement strand
TGGATGAACTAATGCCCACCTCTATACAGACATGGGAGCGACTGACCCATCCTGATGATCTCAAAGGATCCTATGATCTGATTCAGAAGCTTTCGTCAGGGGAACTACCATTTTATGATTATGAAGCCCGGATGAGGCACAAAAACGGGGAATGGGTGTGGATTCATGATCGGGGAAACGTTACTGAGTGGGATCATGAAGGTAAACCTGTCAGGATGGTGGGAACCCATATTAATATATCAGAGAGAAAAAGGGCAGAAGAAGAGATCAGGAAAAAAACCGAGGAGTTGGATCAGTTCTTTTCCGTTGCCCTTGATATGCTCTGTATTGCAAATACTGATGCACATTTTTTGCAGCTCAACCCTGCCTGGGAACTGACTCTTGGGTGGACCAAAGATGAACTTATGGCGGGTAAGTTCCTCGATTTTGTGCACCCTGAAGATATCAATGCCACGCTGGACGCTATCTCCCAGCTTGTGGAACAAAAAGAAGTTATCAATTTTGTAAACCGGTACAGGTGCAAGGATGGAACCTATCGGTGGATAGAATGGAGATCAGCTCCTGTCGGGGATACGATTTATGCAGCAGCAAGGGATATTACAGAAAAACGGCAAAACGAAGAACTACTCATCCATAAGGAGAATATTCTTGATGCAATCAGTTTTGCTGCCACTACCCTGATGTCATCACTGAGTGATGACGCAATAAACGATGTTCTTGCCAGAATTGGAAGAGCCGTTGATCCCTCCCGGACCTACATCTTTACTCATTCATATACCGCTGAAGGGAGATCGCTCATTAGTCAGAAATATGAGTGGGTATCAGAAGGAATTTCCCCCCAGCTGGATAGTCCCTTTCTTCAAAACCTGGAATGGCAGAATGCCGGTTATGAAAGATGGGCCTCTGTTCTCATGCAGGGAGGTATCATTTCAGGTAACATCAGTGACTTTCCCGAAGACGAGTATGAACTCCTGGCCATGCAGGATATCAAGTCCCTTGTTGTCATTCCAATATTTTCACATAAAGATTTTTTCGGATTTATCGGATTTGATCACTGCATAAAGGATCATGAATGGACCCATGTGGAGATTGAAACCCTGGAAGCAGCAGCAGGGCTTCTGGGAGCATCTTTTGGCAGGAGAAAAGCTGAAGAAGAGAATATGATTCGTGAGAATAACCTCTCTACTTTTTTTAATACTATCGAAGATTTTCTGTTCATTCTTGACATGGAAGGAAGAATGATAAAGGTGAATGATACAGTTATCCACCGGCTCGGTTACCGGATGGAGGAACTGATCGGAGAGTCAGTTCTCATGGTCCATCCTGAAAAAAGAAGGGACGAGGCAGGAGAAAAAGTTGCTGAAATGCTCCAGGGAACTTGTGATTTCTGTCCGATCCCTTTGATTGCCAAAGATGGAACACAGATACCGGTGGAGACCAGGGTTGTCGCCGGAGTCTGGGATGGACAGCCTGCCCTGTTCGGAGTCTCGAAGGATATATCTGAAATAACCCTCTCGGAAGAGAAATTTTCAAAGGCATTCCAGTCGGCGGGAACACTGATGGCCATTACCATCGATAGGATCTATATCGATGTCAATAAAAGATTCCTTGATACGCTTGGGTACACCAGGAATGAAGTAATTGGCAGGAGCTCATCAGATCTGAACCTCTTTGTTAATGAAGGTGATAGAGAACGGGTTACGCAGGAGATTCGGGAGAAGGGGCATTGCGAAAAATCGAAAATTTTAATACGAGGGAAAGACGGACGGATTTTAACAGGTATCTTCTCTGCAGATATCATTCACATCCAGGATAAAGAAGCTCTTCTGACTATCATGAATGACGTCACGGAGATGATAAGGCTGAGTGATGCTCTGATTTCTGCAAACAAAAAATTAAACCTCCTCTCTTCCATCACCCGGCATGATATCCTCAACCAGGTTCAGGCTCTCTTTCTTGTGCAGGAACTTCTTGATGAGAAGATTCCGGAGGATTCTTCAGTACGGAGGGAATTAACCCTGCTTACGAAGGCCATTGATACCATTTACAGCCAGATCAATTTTACCAAAGATTACCAGGATATGGGAATAGCATCGCCGGACTGGGTACAGGTTAAAGCAGTTATAATGAGAGAGCAGGTAAATAAGATCTTTTCAGATATCTCAATTGAAGTCACGACCGGCGATCTTGAGATATTTGTTGATCCGATGTTCTCGAAAGTCTGTTATAATCTGATGGAAAATGCTCTCCGTCATGGTCAACGGGTGACCCGGATAACGGTGTCATGGAAGAGGGAAGTGGATTATGGGATCCTGATCTTTGAAGACGATGGAGTGGGAGTTGCAGAGGCAGATAAGAAGAGGATCTTCAATCGGGGGTTTGGTAAAAATACCGGTCTTGGGCTCTTCCTCACAGCTGAAATTTTATCTATTACCGGGTTGTCCATTCAGGAGACAGGAGAAGAAGGGAAAGGGGCCAGGTTTGAGATTCGTGTTCCCATGAATCAGTATAGACAGGGGTCTTCTTTTTACTTTGATCACCTGCAATAACCTCATATGTATCTGAATAAACAAGTATCTTTCATCCTCTACCACATCTTACATAATGCAGAAGAACTGTTTGAATTTCAGGTAAATATTTAATAAGTAAGATGAAGTATAGTGATATAATTATGGATATGAAAAACCCCCATAACCGCTGCGGTTTTTATGTTTTTCAGATTTGCTTTACCACTATAAGAGAGCACCATATCTGAATGTTATACCCTTCCTATCGCGGCCGGTTTCAATTCAATATGTGCATAGTATGCTGGTTCGGGATTTAAATCCCTGTGATCGAGATTCAGGATAGAATAAAAATATGATATCAATTATTTATGCCGATAATAATGAGAAACACCATCACCTGTGCAGAGAAATCCTGGAGAAAAAAGTTGGTTTTTCTGTTCATACCTGTTCAACAATACAGGAAGGGCTTGAGTATTTAAAAAAACAGAGATTTGATGCGATCGTATGTCGCTTTCAGAAACCGGGTTTGGATGGGATTGCATTTATAAAAGCAGTCAGAGAACAATCAGGCGATATTCCATTCATCCTTCTTACACTGACTGATGATGAAGAGACAGTAATTGAGGCATATGAAAATGGTGCTGACACTTTCCCCTGGAAAGAGGGGAATGAAGAGCTCAGGTTCTCCTCCCTGGCTCTGAAAATAAGACAGTTAGTAGAGAGAAATCTACAGGAAATTACCGTCAATGGTCTGGCAGCCGAAGCAGAATTACTCTGGCACCGGGCAAAAATGCTCGAAATTCTCAATGAGATTATATCCGTAGTAAATAGTTCTGAAAATCTCTCGGATCTCCTGGAAAAGGTTCTTGATAAGTCGATACATCTCTTAAACTTTGATGCGGGGGGGATATACTTCGTTGATCC
>JAAYPD010000381.1 GCA_012520015.1 Methanomicrobiales archaeon | reverse complement strand
AATTTTAGTATAAAACCTGTTTAACGAAAATGAGACGGAATTTTTTATTATCCGGCGTTAATACCTGACAAAGGTACATGATCCTGATTTTTTGGTCTCGCCTGGCTTTAATGATAGCATGTTTCTTTCTGCATGGTCTTCACATACCGCCGATGCGCAGCATCCAAGAAACTGCATACCGATTGCGGGTTTTCCACAGACACAGCAGACCGAATTGTCTGTCATGGATAAATTGTTGGTTTGCGCGTATATTATGGTTGCCAGGAAAGCCATATCACCTTGCGATGCAGTGGCGAATACACCCTGTAACATCTGTCTCATATCCTCCAAGGTGTATAAGGATCTCCCTGAATTTCTGGGATTTTATCATCTCTGCAAGCACCCTGATACGCGTATCCTTCTCAAACATACTCTTTGTTGTGACAAGTTCATATCTTTCCACGTCTACCGGAACAAAAGGAAGCGAAAACGCCCTTGCAGCACTATATATTGTCATCCCAAGATCTGCATCCCCGTTCTTTACCGCAAGGCAGACACCAAGATGGGTCGGGACCTCCTCATCATAGCCGTCGATAGAGTCCGGGTCTATCCTCTTCTGCTTAAGCAGGTGGTCAAGAAGCATCCTTGTCCCAGATCCTTTCTGGCGGTTGATGAACCGGTGGGTCAGGATATCATCAAATCCAAGGATCTCCTTGGAGACGATGCCCTGTATCCTCTCTCCAATGCAGATCAGTACAAGTTCCTCCTCGCTGAAATGTTTTTTCAGGTAGGGAGTATTATATTCGCCGGAATCTGAAAGAAGATGCATCGGGGCCAGGTGACAAAACCCCTGCCTTAATGCAGCAAGACCGTTCATACTTCCGACATGTGATGAGGCTATGTGAATTCCTGCATCTTTGGCAAGATCTGCAAGGTAATCAATGGCTGGATCATGGCTTCCGGTCACCAGCACCACCTGTTCTGCCATGGTATGTGGAACAGTCAGGTGTGCATCGGTTGCTTCGCCGGTTTTTAAGGTCTTCTTATTAGCCGGAACCTTCAGGAATGCATGGGACCTGACAACATGCATCTGTCTGCCGGCACCACGAGGAAAAGGAACTGCAATCCATTTATCCTGAACCTTTCCAACAATGGCCTGTACAAACTCTTCAAAACCTGCGGATGATTGAACCATGCCTCCAAGGGTGACCCGGATTTTTGGAAACTCGGGGACTTCGCATCCGTACCAGGAGAAGAGCGGAAGAACTATCTCTCTTAATACGGTGTAGTTTGCAATCGGGTACCCTGGCATGCCGATTACAGGCTTTCCACATATATCTGCCAGGATCGTCGTTTTTCCCGGAATAATTGCCATCCCGTTTACTATAATCCTGCCAAGTTCTTCAATGACAAAAGCCGTGTAATCCTTTTCACCTTTTGAAGAACCACCTGAAATTAAGATGAGATCATGATCAGGAACTGCATCATTCACAGCCTTTTTGAGCTCTTCTATCTCATTTTTAATGACAGGATAATGAGTTATAGAAGCACCGACAGACCTTGCAATTGCTGCAACCACGTGAAGGTTGCTTGCGATCATCTGGTCAGGGCCTGGTTTTGTCCCGGCCGGGACAATTGAATCCCCGGTGGGGATAAGGGCCACCCTTATATCACAGACAGGCACACTGGTGATCCCATAACTTACAAGTGCACCTATATCTGTTGCACGGATTTTACTTTTCCGTGGGAGGATCATCTCGTTATGGATGATATCTTCACCAATCGGTCTAACATGATGCCAGGGCTGGACAGGCTTTTTAGCCAGGTATCCCTCACCGGTCTTTTCAAGATCTTCATTCATTATCACCGCGTCATAACCTCGTGGAATGACATTGCCGGTGCTTACATGAATAATATCAGACAGGACTTTAGGCGCATCTGCTGATGCATCTTTTGTTTCAGCACTTTTAACAGCAATCCCATCCACTTCTGACAGATGGGCCGAAGGAACAGAAAAGGGTGAGAATATTGCCTCCGCAGTCGTTCGCCCAAGGGAATCCTGGACCGGAATCCAGGCTATGCATGGAGAGAAAGAGAACTGTTTGCGAAAAAGCCGCAATGCTCCTTTCAATGTTGTGGATGGAGGAGACTGATCTGATGTGTTCTCTTTCTTCATTCCTTTTTTGCACCTGGTTTTACTACCTGAAAATTACCTGAAATACCCGACGATATTTCTGAATATCTTCATGTTTGCCGACTCTTTCGGGACCGGGAGCTGCTGCCTTAAGAGCCTCTCTTTCTGCAGGGGCCAGTCATACTCATTTACGAAATCCATGGCCCTTTCCGGATGAGGCATCATTGCAAGAACTTTTCCATCTGCCGATGTGATTCCTGCTATATCTGCAATCGAACCATTGGGATTGAACGGGTATTGTCCGTCAGCAGGGCTTAGATCATCGCGGCAGTAGGTGAAGGCTATCATCTTTCTTCTCTTTAGTTCGGATAATACTTCCTTAGAACAGAAAAAGTTCCCCTGTCCATGGGATACAGGGCAGACTATCTTCTCAATTCCTTCAGTCCATAATGATGTGGATGCAGGTTTAATCGTCACGTACCTGCACTCAAGCACACCTTTCTGACTTGGGACCAGGGCTACGCTCCGTTCATATCTCCTGTCAAATGCCGGAACAAGACCAAGGTTTGCAAGAATCTGAAATCCGTTGCAGATACCAAGTACAAGATTATCTTCCTCAAGAAACCTTGTAAGATCGTCCCATAGATTGTTCCTGACCCTGTTGGCATAGGCATTTCCTGCCCCGGTATCATCCCCGTAAGAAAAACCTCCAGGAAAGACCAGGAGCCTGTAATCACTCAGCTTATATCTCCCTGAAATCAGGTCATTTACATGAACGATGTCAGCTTCCATCCCTGCACGGAGAAGGGCACTTTGTGTCTCAGCCTCTGAATTTATACCGTACCCGCTCATTATCAGGGCCTTATCCTGGATGATGGAGGAGTCGTCATCGTCAATGGGTTTTGATGAAGTGAAAGGATTCATGATTAGTACTCCCTGAACGGTCTTTTGTATGAAGCCTCAAGCTCGCTTACCGGGATTGATATCCTCATCGAAGGCCCGGTAATCTGAAGGTTCTTTCCTGTCACCCGGCCAATCAGGGTGATATCACTTCCCATGGCAAGTTCAAAGGAACGCTTTTTATCAGGGTTGATGGTGACTATGAACCTTCCAAGGGATTCTGAAAACAGTATTATGTCAGGTCTTAATTCCCCGGAGAGGGTGATGTCCATTCCAAGTCTTCCGGCTATCGCAACCTTTGCAAGGGCAATGGCAACTCCGCCATGGGTGACAGGGAATGCAGATGCCACCAGGTCATGCATGATGGCACTGGTAAGTCTCTGGTACCTGGCTTTCATCGCAGGAATATCAATGGACGGGACATTTCCACCGGTAACCCCAAGATGGGCATAGTACTCTGACCCGCCTGCCTCGTCCCTGGTCTCTCCTACAAGATAAACCAGGTCTCCTTCTATCTTTGCATCAAGGGAGACTGCCTTTGTAATGTCAGGATGAACCCCGATGGAAGATATGAGAAGGGTGGGGGGGACTGAAACTTTTACCTTGTTATTCTCCCCGTCAAATCCTGAAAAGTCGTTGAACATGCTGTCTTTGCCTGATATGAAAGGGGTCTGAAACCCGGTTGCCCCGTCATAACAGCCAAGGGCTGCGTCCTTTAGTTGCGCAAGTCTCTCTGGCTCATCAGACGAGCACCAGCAGAAGTTATCAAGGATGGCTATCTTGTCAAGCGGAACACCCATGGCAATCAGCCCCCTTATCGCCGTATCAATGCAGGCAACCGCCATCCGGTAGGCATCTATCTCAGAGTATGAAGGGAATATGCCCTGCGACAGGCCAACTCCCCTGTCTGAACCTGGAAGAACCCTGGTAAGACTT
>JAAYPD010000380.1 GCA_012520015.1 Methanomicrobiales archaeon | reverse complement strand
TGGCATCCCTGAATATATAATACTCATATGTACCAACCTTATCAGGAGGCAAAGATGGAAATAATCCTGAAGTTTCAACTGCAAACTCATGAGAAAAATTCTGAAGGAACTTCTGGTTCCTTTTTTTATCTTTAAATAACCGGGAGAAATGTGATCTCAGGGACTTTATTATCTCAGCATCTCCTCTGATGAGATCTGGTTCCCTGACCTGATATTCATAAAAAAGGGGAGTGGTCTGGATAATTGAGATAGTCACCTGGTTTTCAGGGATCTGGTACTGGGATGCCAGCATCTGCGAAAAATTCTCCCCTGGTTTATTATTTGTCCTGTTCATGTTTATTACAAAGAAAATCCGGTTTTTTCTGTTAATGTAATAAAAATTATCAATTTTTATTATTTTTTCGGTGATATGAACTCTGTATAGTACTTAGTTGCATGAATTCAAAAGAATTATGATTGGCCAGTGCTATAACTATTTTTATAAATTGAATGGTTAGTGAAATTTCTCATGGTTCCCATCTATTAAATTATTTTTTAATTAGATAAACATATATGGTTTTAAAAAATAAAGGTACGAAGTAATTGAAAAATCCTGTTTAATCCTGATTGATAATTATGCCCGGTATATTAATTATAGAAGATACAGATGAAGATCTGAATTTGGCAATTAAAATCCTTACCAGCTCCGGGTATCAGGTCACTGGAACGGCAAAAGATGGCGAGTCTGGCCTTAAACAATATTCTGACATCTCCCCGGAGCTGGTTATTATCGATCTTATTCTTCCAGGAATGAATGGTATTGAAACCCTTCATAAGATCAGGGATATTGATCCATCAGCATGTATTATTCTTTGTACTTCTGCAGGCCAGGGATCGGTTATTGAGCTGGCAATGAGGTCTGGTGCGAACGGATACGTGGTTAAGCCATATGATCCAGAGATCTTACTATCAGCAGTAAGGCGGACACTTGGAAGTCCCGGGTAAAAATTTATTCGTTCCCTACCTGATCTCTTCACTTATGCTGTCGGTCTTTTTCTGTCCATGAAGACTATGCAAAACCAGACAAAAAGATCCCGAAGACCCTGCTAATAACTATCCGGAGAAGAGAGATCACAGTTTCATGCAATGGAATGGGGTGGTGCCAGGATCGGTACGAGTGATAATTTAAGTGCTGCTCCTCTTTTGGCGATGCTCTGTTCGCGTATGAATCGCTTATGTGAAACGGTATTGTGGCACCTGTTCCCTGATGAAGTAACCCACTGCACATAATTGTATATTTCTCTATATATTAATAATATCTATTCATACCGATCTAAAATTGTTAATACTGTATCCGACCCATTCCCGAAATAACACACAAAAAAATTCTCCGGGAAGTTCACTTCCCGTTCCCTGGTTTTGTTAAGTCATCCCTGTTTAAAAGCATCAAGAAGACCCTCTGCATATGCAGCTTCTTTTTTCGTCGGGATAAAATTCAGTTCTTTTGCCCGCTTTAATAGTTCTGCCTTTGTTTCAGCGTCACTCAGGGCTCCAAGTTTTTTCACCTCATCGATAATAAATTCCAGGTGATTAATACCGGTTGCCTTCCCATCAACCAGTATCTGTTTTATATCAATCGTTCCAGGGACAATGCCTCCACATACCTTACAATAAACTCCGTCTTTATCCTCACCCATCTCTCTTCTCCCGAATCATGATAAGCATCATCTTAAATTTGGTAATGGCGCTCAGTGCATGGGGAACATTTGCCGGAAAGATGATGGTCTCTCCTTCCTTCATCACCGAGGTAACACCGTCCACCCATACTTCACATTCACCGTCCAGAATCGTCACTACCGCATCAAACGGTGCAGTATGCTCTGAAAGTCCTTCATCCTCATCAAATGAAAAAAGGGTGATTGAACCGGATTTCTGGTTAATTATCATCCGGCTTGAGATTGCCCCTTCCTGGTATGCAACAAGTTCTTTCAGATTCAATACTTTTCCAAGTAATTCTTCCCTGTTTTTTTCTGCCACGAGATCACTCTGTTATATCTTAAGCTTCTTTCTATTAATCATAATATGGGCCAGCATTGCGTCTGCCGCTTCAACTGCATCCCGCTCAAGGTGAAGGACTCCTCCTGTAATTCCCTGAAGAATATTGATGGAGTAAATTTCTTCCCGAGTATTAATGGATGTATCTCCCTGATGACTAAAGATCTTGGTGATCAATAATTCTTCGATAATTATGTGTAGCTAAACGTTGTAATTATCTGCAAATGTCTTCATCATTAGATGACTACTGCCAGAAGTTTATATCTAAACCAAAGACAGTGTCAGTGCTGGTTTTTATTCTCCTGGCAGTATTACTCGAGTTTGTTGTTCACTATTTACTGAAGATATCTTATGTTTATACTCACCTGTTTTACCTGGTAATTCTCCTTTCTGCAATATGGTACAAGCGAAATGCAGTATACCTTGCACTCTTTTTTGGTATTCTTCATATTATCGTTTATTATTGTAATGTTGGTTCAATCTCTTTTGAACCGATCTTCCGTGCAATTATGCTCTGCATTGTAGCTTTTATCGCAGGTTCATTGGTATTTTGCATGACCCATTTCAGGGATGAGATGGCAATGAAAAATAAGGAGCTTGCAATCACAAAAGAGGCATTCAGGATCGCAAATAAAAAATTAAACCTTCTCTCAACCATAACCAGGCATGACATCCTCAATCATCTGACTTCACTCCTTGGGTACATGGACATCTCTGAAGAATTGACAGATGATCCTGCCCATCTTGAACTTATCAGGAAAGAGCAACAGATTGCCGATGCAATCCGAAGGCAGCTGGAGTTTACCAGGAATTACCAGGACATAGGTGTGAAAGAGCCGATCTGGCATAATCTGCCTGATCAGTTTGAGAAGATTCGTAAGACTTTTATTCATGAATCTATCCGGCTTACAAGTACAGTGGAACCTGTGCAGATATTTGCCGATCCATTGTTTCCCCTTATATGCAATAACCTGATTGACAATTCAGTAAGGCATGGTGGAAAGCTGAATAATATCTGGTTTTCAACAAAGATGAGCGGTGATAACCTTGTTCTTGTCTACGAGGATGACGGGTGCGGGATTTCTGACAGTGAAAAAGAGAAGATATTTGAACGTGGGTATGGAAAAAACACCGGTATGGGTCTGTTTTTATCAAGAGAGATACTTGCGATAACCGGTCTTACCATGCATGAGACTGGAACCTTTGGAAACGGTGTCAGGTTTGAGATTACCGTTCCCCCGGACTGTTTCAGGCGGGCAGGCACAGATGAACAGATCGATGAATAACTTTTTCGCCATTTTTCAAGTAAATTTCAAATCAGATCTCCTGCCTGGTCTGTGGGGTCGTTGATCAGGTAATTATTCATCTGATAGTCATACCTGGCATGCATACCATAATTTCTATAAGGATGATTGTCATATATTCCATCATGTCATGATATATCATGGCACGGTGACATTCATGAAAAAAAGGGTTTCATACGGTCTTGTGATGAGTATCCTCATCATCCTGGTATTATTACTCTCCGGGTGCACAGAGCAGGCTGCTCCTCAGTCTGCGGATTCTATTAAGATCGGAGTGGTTGCGTCAATGAGCGGGCCGGCAAGCACAACCGGAAAAGATATCTGGCAGTCTGCAGAACTTGCGGCATCGGAGATTAATGAGCAAGGAGGGGTCTATGTCAAAGAGCTTGATAAGAAGATCCCCATTGTCCTGGTCCAGGGCGATGATGAATCTACCCGTGAAGGAGGTATCAGGGCAGTAACAAAGCTGATTACCCAGGACAAATCCGATCTCCTTATCGGTGGTTACTCAAGCGCAGTAGTATCTGCCCATCAGTCTATTATTGCAAATGAAAAAATCCCGTATATCATATCAGGAGGATCAAGCACGTCAGTATCCCGCCGGGATGATATCGATACAAGCTACATGTTCTTCCATCGTCCAAGTACTGACGATTCGGCAAAAGCTGTTGTACTATTCATTCATGAAGTTGTCCGGCCGGAAATTTACAAAAAGTTCAACCTTCCGGAAGATCGCCCGTTAAGGCTTGCTCTTCTCTTACAGGACAGTCCGTTTGGAAAAGGGCAGCAGACAGGGGTTTTGAATTTGATAAAAGAGCTGAATCTGCCCATTGAGATAGTCTCTGAGGCGACATTTAAGATGGGCGAATCTGATTTCAGGACTGCCCTGACATCGATAAAGACGAAAAATCCTGACATCATCTATGCAGTCACTTTCCTCAATGAGCTTATCCCCCTCACCCAGCAGGCGAGACGTGACATAGGACTAAATACCCTTATCATCGCCGGTGAAAACAATGATGATCCCGATTACTATTCAGGTGTAGGTGAATATGGGGACTTCACCCTTATGGAAAGCCGTTTCTCTCCATATGCGATCCCGAAAGGTACCACTTATGAAACAACAGAGAAATTCCTGGAGAATTTCAAGAATAAATATGGCGGATTTGCCGGAATGATGGGTGCAGCAGCATATGAGTCGGTTTATATTGCGAAAAAAGCCATCGAGGATGCAGGAACGGTGCAAAAAGGGGCAGTACAAAAAACCCTGTCTGAGATCTCCATGGATCACATGATGGAAGTTATGAAAGACGGGCTTATCCAGTTCTCACCTGATTACCGGGAGAGCAGTTTTGTCCTTTATGTCGAGCAGATGAGGATGGATGAGGCTGCCGGAGAGATAAGGCCCCACATAGTATGGCCGGAATCAATCCGTGAGACAGGCTTTGTGATCCCTGACTGGTACCAGCCAGGATCAGCCTGATCTTTTTTATTCCGGATGGCTCAATCGAATGGACATAAATGTTGAGATAATCGCCCAGGTAATTTTCTGGGGATTATACACTGGATGCATTTACATCCTGCTGGCAACCGGCCTGAATCTTATCTTTGGTGTAATGAAGATTGTAAACTTTGCCCATGGTGAGTTTCTCATGCTTGGAACGTACATCACGTTCTTTCTCTTTGTTGTCAGTGGCTTTAACCCTTATATCCTGCTTT
>JAAYPD010000379.1 GCA_012520015.1 Methanomicrobiales archaeon | reverse complement strand
CTGGAATGCCTACAGGCAGTAGCGTAAGGCCAAAATGTGCTTGTTTACCAGGAGTAATGTTTAAGTTGCGGGCAATTTCGACAAAAGCTGGGATTGCAGTAACTTTTGTCATGTCCCCTTCATACAAAAGGCCTATCCTCCTCATCTCATCCTGCCAGCTGACAAGGCCAGTATTGCGGAAAGTTACCACAACCGGATATGACTGGCCTGGCAACAAGGTATCAGGGATGGTGTCACTTACATATGAAGGACCAAAGCTCGAGTATGACATCCACTGTTCCTGGGCACATACCGGGGATATCAGGACCGAAGCAGCAAGGAGAACCAAAAGTAAAACCGGGACCATCCAACCAGACTCAGGGAATGAAGTATGCGTACAGCCTATTTATACTACCGGTTCAGGTCTCCCTGATCTTATCAAGATCAGCAATCAGCTCATCAAGGATGTAATACCGGCCTGATTTTTTTCTTGATAACATGCGTGTTAGGATAGGGTCATATTTTTCAAGACTTTTTTTGAATGCAGATGGCGGGATCAGTTCATCGGCATGGTCCTCATAAGGCCCTTCACGCCCTGATTTCTGATATGCCTCAGGACTGTACGGAAGGCAGCCGGTTAACAGTTCGTAAAAGATCACACCAAGCTGGTAGATATCCGTCCTTCTTCCCAGGTTACCATACTTTGCCTCATCTTTCTGTTCAGGGGTGATATACGCAGCATCTGCATCTTTGACATCCGAATCTTTTATGGAGAACCCGATCTCATTTCTCCCCCTTGCAAACCCTGATACTTTGGCCCGGAGTTTTGGAGTCAGAAGAATATTTCCAGCCTGAAGATGATAGTGGCGGATACCGATCTCATGAGCATATCTCATACCCTCGGCGATATCACGAACAAGAGAGACAGCATACTGTTCCCTGACCGGTTTTGGAAGCCCGGATAATGACGTGTGAACGGTGCCCTTGTACGAGATCCCGTTAAGGTACTCATTTTCAAGGTACGTCATGTCATCCAGGAATTCATACCTGAAGAGAGGGACAATGTTTGGATGCCGCAGAGATCTCCAGACCGCTGATTCCTTCTGTAATATTTCGCTTCCAGGTACTTTCAGGTGCCCAACCTTGAGGGCACGTACAGCACCTCCATCCTTTTTTCTGACCTTATACACACGGGCATATGAATCATCTCCTGCAACGCCAAGGGGTTCATAACGGTCGCGGAGGGAGAGGGGAAAACCAAAGGCCCCCTCCATCTCTTTTGCTTCCTGATCTTCATCCTCAACATCAGGGAGAGTTTCTTCTTCGATCGTCTCAATCGGTTTTTTATCAAGGGGTTCTCCACCCCGTCTTGCAGCCCTGTCAGGAATATCTTTTCTGACATCCTGGAATGAACCACCTGTTCTGCCCTGCTTTCTCTCTGCTATCTCTTCAACAGTCCCTGAAGAGTCAGAGCCTTCCTGAGAGCCTGCACCCTTGCCAGACTTGCGGTCTCCACGATGAAACCTGCTCTTGCCATCTGGCGAGGGAGCAAAAAGGGTGAATGGACGGGTATAACGCCGGACCGGGTGCTGGGCAGGAATTCTCTTCGTGTCCATCATGATGACCTGGAATCCGAAGAAAAGAATAATGATACTGATTATGATCAGGGAGATATTATCCATCAGCCAGCCAAGTGGTGTAAATCTCAGTAGCTGCTCTGTTATGACTGCAGGCTTTTCAGATGAAGTCAGGTCAACCGTAACCCTGCTGACAGAGCCTGGTTCAACCTGAACATGTGTCCATTTATTGTCATAATCTTGGTGAGAGATGGTAATCTCGTACTTAGCAGGATTCAGGTCTGGCAAGGTGAGCGGAGTTTTCCCTTTCTCCTCGCTGCCTATCCGGACTACTGCACCAGAAGGACTGGAATGGATGATTATCGAACCTAACTTCCCGGAAGAGACCCCTTCCTTTGGAATCACCGTGATTTTTTTGGTAAATCCATTTGGAAAAGGTATGTACTTATCTTCACCTTTCCTGGTGGACATGGCGAAACTGAGCTCATATTCTCCTGGCTTTTCAGGAGGGGTCAGAACGAAAGGAAAAGAGATCTCTTCCTGTATTGCTACCTTAACACCCTGTGGTATCGGAGAGAAAACAGGATCCACGGCGATGGATGATTGTAAACCCTGGTACAGAAGGCCGAATTTCTCTACACCCCATTCCCAGGAGACCATCCCGTTATTTTGAAAAGAGATGACAACTGAGTATGACGATCCAGCCTCCATTGTCGAAGGAATCGTATCAGATCTGTGATCGCCCTTGTAGTAACCGACGGCGGATGTGCCTTGTGAGCCGAAGATATCATCCGCTCCGCATACCAGAGGAACTGCCTGAACCAGAAGTATGATGCTGACGATTAGTGCCAATAACCGGTATAAACAGCCTTTATCAGTTCCACCCATGTAAAATACTCCATGCTATACCAGGGGAGTGGATAAACAACTTTGGTATCTTGAAGCAAAAAATTATTGAGTTTATCCACTTTTTTGCAATGTATCGATCGCAGAAGATACGATATTACCAAGTTGCTCTACTGTCCACATCTCAGAGTCCAGGACAAGATGATATGGACTGAGTGAACCGATATCAATGTCGTAATATTGTTTATATCGAAGAGCTTCACATCCCTCCCGGTCTTTTGTCTCCTGCATGGCAATCTGTGGATCAGAGAACCTGTCCCTGTCAAAGATGCGCATCACCCTGCATTCAAGTGACGCTTTAAGCCAGATCTTTAGATCTGCTTCAGGAATCATCCAACCGGATAGTCTTCCTTCTGCGATTATATGAGAGTTTGAAAGAACTATCTCCCTCTGACGTTCATCGATCAGCTTGTCCACCGAGGGATCCTCTTCGCAGAAGATTCCAAAGTCAGCAAGGGAAAGACCTCTCTCCTTTGCCATCTGCCTGAAGACCTCACCAGCCGAGATGACATCAAACCGGTGCATCTCTGCAAGATGGTAGGTGAGCGAGGTAGTTCCACTCCCTGGAAGTCCACTGATCGTGATGCGCATCAAAGGCCCCCGATATCAAGTGCCTTCCTGATTACCTGTGACAGAGTGATAGAACAGAGCATGTACCAGATGATCCAGGCCGGTGCAGGCCCCATTATTAAATCAGTAAGATGAACAAGGCCAAAAAAAGGCATGTTTATCATGGCTTCGAAATGATTGAGGCGGAATATGAGCCAGAAAAATATCGGAAGGGTGATGACCATGATATATCCCATAGGTTTGAACTGGGCCTGGCTCATCTCCATCTGTTCCTGCATCATCTTCGAGCGTTTTGACTCAAGTTTTTTTATCCATTTCTCATCTTTTGAGAGCATCGCTTCGCGGTATTCTTTTTGAAACTCCTTCATCCGGTTCTGTGTCTCTTTCATCTTTTTATAATCGATGGTGTATTTTTGGATGATAGAAGAGTAAAAACCGGTCATTGTGGAGAGAATGATGATCATGATGTAAAATGGAACCTGGAACGTGTCCACAAGTGGCCCAAGAAGAACATTGAGCGAGGTGCCAATTGTATTTCGGACCGTTTCAATACTGGCAACAAATAAAAGCCCCATAGCCAGAAGCAGGGGCATCATACTTGAAGTTGCTGATTTGGATCCTGCCATGAAGGTTACCTTAAAACCTGAACCATCTCTTCAACGGCTTTTTCAAGCAGAAAGTCAGGGTTTTTAATATACCGGACGGTGCAGCCGGTAAGCATTGCATATGATGCTGCTACCGCACGGTTGAAATCCTGGTGATCCTGAATGTCCCTGTACCCCTCGATATCACGAACACGCGAGGCATCAGACAACCTGCGCTTTAGGATCTGGTCGGAATCGGTCTCAACAAGGATTATTAAATCTGGTTTTAACTCTTTTAATACCCATTCAGGAAGGCCTGCAAGGAATCCGACAGGGGTTTTTACTGAAGCATGAGTATCGATGATGACATTACCATCTATCCGGGCGATCGCTTGTGAGGCAAGCTGTTGAAGTCTTTTCTGGGAATTTTTGTCAAGTTTGCGCATCTCATCGCGATCTTTGACAATATTCTCTTTTTGCGCAACTTCAAACATGAAGCTGCCAAAATTTATGCTCTGGTATGAAATCCCTTCTTCTTCAAGCTGTCTGATTGCTCCGGTGATGACCGAGGTCTTGCCGACCCCGGGCACTCCGGTGATGATGACTTTCTTCCCGGTCATACTGGCTTCTCTCTTATTCCTTACCAAAAAATGTTCGCATAAACGGATACATCTCCATGATCTGTTCACTTGCGATCTGTTCATATAACCGGTAGGTAATCGAGACGGTAAGCAACAGACCAGTTCCTGATACAGAACCGATAACACCGAAAAGGTTTGCAATTACCGACATTACACCGATGAACACTCCGCCTATAACAGTAACACGTGGGATGTACCGGTCAAGAACTTTTTCAAGGACGGCCGGATTTCTCCTGTAACCAGGAATTGACATTCCTGATAACTGAATCTGGCGTGCAACTGCCTTTGAATCAAGACCAGCGGTCTTCACCCAGAACAGTGCAAACACAGCACCTCCCACAACCATGATAAGAGTATCAATTCCAAGTCGGATGAGAACTTCCCAGGCTGCGTGTCCTCCGATATAATTTGGCATCCACCACATCCAGTCAGACGGGTGATTGATCGGTGCAAGGAACCACATCAGGCCGCCGGTAGGAGTCTGTCCTTCAAAAGTCCCGAAGATTGTAATGCCAACATTATTCAGGAATAAACCTATCATCTGGACATTTGCCTGCAGGACACGGACAAGAATCATCGGCAGAACACTGGCATAGATGAGTTTGACCGGGAACCTGGCCCTGGCACCACGGACCTGTGTATGTGCAAGGGGGATCTCGACCCTGCATGACTCGACGTACACGATAAGCAGGAAGATTGCTATAGTCGTGATGAATGCAATCAGGTCTGTTCCGAAGTACTGGACAATATTTGACCCATCCAACACTACAGCAAAGAGACGGGGGAAGAATCCGACCGGATACATATCGTTGACTGGAGCCCAGTTGATGAAACCATTGATTATTGCTTCAGATATACCGGCAATAATGAATAGACCTACACCAGAACCAATACCCCATTTGGTCACAACTTCATCCATCAGGAAGATGAGGACACCACCAATACATATCTGGATGAAGATAATTAATGCCAGTAATCCGCCATTTCCTCCGAATAATGCAGATGCAATTGCCGGATCAGGTTTTAAAAACCCTCCTACAATCATGGGCAGGGCCTCCACCACGATCATGATGAAGATCATAAGTTTCTGAAGACCCATGTACTGGATCTGACCCCTTATTTCAGAGGTGTCAATTTGAATAAGGTCAGCACCTTTGAGAAGCTGAAGAACGATTGAAGCGGTTACAATAGGACCGATACCAAGGTGAACAATCGATCCGCTTGAACCTGCAAGCAGGGCACGGAAGTACTGGAACATATCCTGTGATTCAGGAGACAGCCCAAATACAGGAATATTCGTGAGAGCAAAATATAAAATTAAAATTGCGGCTGTCCAGGCTAACTTGTTCTTGAAATGAACATGGCCTTCTGGCGTTTTGACTGCCGGCATTTTGGCCAGAACTGGCTCCATCCGGTCGAGTATCTCACCCATTCAGAACCTCCCCGGTAATAAATCAGGAGAGCAGGGCGTGGCCACCCTTTGCCTCGATCTTCTGGATCGCTGACTGGGAGAACGCCTCTGCAGTTATGTTCATCTTGCTGGTGACCTGCCCACCACCAAGAACCTTCTCAATTCCTATATCTGCTGCATTGAGAACGATTACATCGCCGTCAAGGGTTGCAGTCCCCTGTTCAATTAGTGACGGGAGAATCTGATCTATATGTCCGATATCAAGGACATTACTGGTCGAGGATGAACGGTGGTGGTGCTTAAATCCACAGGTTCCGTAAGTCCAGTTTGCATGAACAACACCCCGGACAAATTTGTGATCCCTGCTTCCTCCTCTTCCACGACCACCGCGGTTCCCTGCGCCACGGCGGTTTTTGTGGGTTCCGCCACCACAGGTTCTGGAACCCCGGTACTTGGAACGCTTGTTTACTGGCATTGCAATTACCTCATCTTGTAGAGGAGATCATTGATATTCTCCCCGTGATAGCCCAGGGAACCACCCTGCTGGACAGTCCTCTTCGTAGTCTTATGCCCTTTACGTGGAGGGTGAAGGCGGAGCACCGGCTTTAATCCGGGAACATCGGTCAGCCTGGCCTCTCCACCTGCAACCGCGGCAGCAAAGTCTGAAATTCCATTATACTGCGTATTTTCCCTGACGTACTCATCGGTAAGACGAATATCTCCTACAAGACGTCCACGGTTCACAAGCAGCTCTTCAAGGATTTTTGCGTTCACTTCACCATATGCGATATAGTCCTTGACTTTCCGGATCATACCAATATATGCCGGGGTATCAGGGATCAGCACACAATGGTTGATGTGGTGCAACCGGAGCATTTTAAGGGTGTCTTTGATCTCACGACGGGTCTTTACCGTTCCGCGGACCTGTACAACCGCATACATCACTCCACTCCCCCAAGGCGAATCATATTCGTTGCTTTTAATGCATTGAAGGTTGCTTTTGCATAGTTGATAGTGGTCCTGGTCTGTCCCTGTGTCTGGGCCCAGACATCACGGATACCTGCAAGTTCAAGCACTTTCTTTCCGATATCTCCAGTTACAAGACCGATTCCCTGGGGTGCCGGACGAAGTGTCACACGAACACTTCCACCATTGCCGGTGACCAGCATCGGTATCGAATGCGGGTTGTTACATCCACATTCCCATGAACCACAGCCACGGCGGACTTTTATCAGGTTGATCTTGGCGTTTACAATGGCCTTCTTGATTGCATCGCCAACCTGAGAGTCTTTTCCCTGTCCGAAACCGACATATCCGTCGCGGTTTCCAACCACTACAACTGCTCTGAATTTTACCCGGCGACCAGAGTCGGTCATCCGCTGTACCATATTGATGTCGAGCACTTCATCGACGAGATCAGGGAGAAATGCGTCAACGATCTCAGGTTCCTTGATGGGTTTCCCGCTGCTGAGTATCTCGTCAATACTCTTTATCTCCCCTGCCTGGACCATATGTCCAAGGCCGGTCAGGGGCACCCATTCTGACTTGTCAAATGCCATATCAGTTCAGCTCCCCCATGATGGCGTCAACCGTCGCTGCAACATTTGCAGGAAGGCTGCCTGCCCGGTCCGGAGCATATTCCGCAATGTGTTCTCCTTTGCACCGCTCATCTGTAGGAAGAATATCCTCGTTGTGAGGAATATCAAACCCCGCCTCAACTGCTCCTTTAAGGGCCGCAAACACGCGGGCACCCCTGGATGCACGGTGTAGCCCTATATCCAGGATCGCTCCTTCCTGCCCGGCTTTTAATGCCCTGACTGCAAGAAGCATCCCGGTGAGATATGCCGCAGGGGTATTGTTAAGTGACCCTTCATAACCAAGCTTTCTGAGTTCTGAAGAGTTCACTGCGACATGGGTCCTGTCCCCATCCATGTGTGCAGTAATAATCTGGCAGATGATATGCCGGTTTGTCTTCCTTACAACCATGCGTGGCTTTGCTGCTACAACAAGCCTTGTCCTGGCATGATAATTGGTTTTTCCTTCACGCCGGCGGCGAAATGCTACAAAGTAGCGTGGGCCTGTTGCCATTACTGTTCCCTCCCGATTTCAATCTGTGCTTTCATGTGGGAGATAGTTCTGAACTGCCCTCCGGCTGCACGGCGATAGAATTTACGATAAACTGATCGGTCAATCTCACCTGATTCACGAAGTTCACGAAGAACCCGGCGCTGAGCACGAATACGCTGAATCCAGCGATCTTTACTATTTGTACGTGATCCTGCGGCTCCTTTCCTGCGACCCGGGCCCTTGCAATGACCATAGCTGCGCTTTGCCATTTTTACACGGGCTCTGCCACGGGAGTTCCCCCGCTTCTGGTGGGCTGCGACAGCACCATCCAGGATCAGGTTTCTGATGTCTTCTCTTGAGATAGCCTGCTGAATCTCGGTGATCTTTTCAGGGTTGAACCATACCCGGTTCACACCACATCCAAGAACATCAGCAGCGAGGCGTCTCTGACCAGAAATCTGACTCATTTACTCTTCCTCCTCGTTATGATCCTCTTCGGCTGCAACCACTTCAGCAGAAGCTTTCTTCTGTCCCGGATGTGTTGCATCTTTCCAGTTCAGAATACGGATATTCAGTTCTGCTGCTTTATTCTGCATTACTTCACGTTTTTTGCGTCCAACTGTTGCAGCTATTCGGATGGCATGCGTGGCTGGATCAACTCCTTCGAGGTCATTCAGGTTAAATACCCGGACTTCTCTGAGGCCACAGGGATGCATGCCCCTGACTGCAAGCGGACTTCCATACCCGGGGGTTGGGAGTGGTCCCTTTGCTTTTCGCTGTCTGCGCTGCTTGCTGTGAAGACCACGCGGGCGTCTCCAGGAGTCCTTGATCCGGTCCTTCTTGTCAACGCCCTCGCGCTTGAAACGCGCATCTTTTGATTTCCGGACTTTTAACAGCCGGCGGATCTCATCGGCCATTACTGCTCACCCCTTGTGACTATGTAAATACCGTCCTGGAATACTCGCGGGTCCCGGTTCCTGATACGGGTTGCACGCTCGATATTTGCTGCTGTGGAACCAACAAACTCCTTGTTGATGCCAGTGACAGTAACCTCGTCGCTTCCGACCTTAACTGTGGTTCCAGGAAGAATACGTGCATATCTTGGGTGTTTCTCTCCAAGGAAGTTAACAATCTCAAGGGTTTCTCCAATCACCTTGATCTGAATTGGAAAGTGACTATATACCACTTTCATGCTATACAGGTATCCCTTTGCAACACCAGTGCACATGTTGGAACAGTGACTTGCAAGGGTTCCTACCATCGAGGTGACCGCCTTTTTTTCTGATTCTGTCTTAAACCTGACTTCCCCGGAACCGATGCTTATGTCAATGCCCGGAAACCACATGTCACGCTGAAGATCTCCTTTCGGGCCTTTCACATTCAGAACCGTCCCGTCCATCGTGACAGATACTCCAGAGGGGACAGATACTACTCTTTCAACAGTCATTCTCTCCCTCAGTATACGTATCCAAGCAGTTCACCGCCGACTCCGTTCCGGCGGGCGTCATGATGGCCCATGACCCCTTTTGATGTGGAGATCATGAGCATCCCAATATTCTTGGACGGGAGGAACAGTTGTTCCCAGTATTCCATCTCATCAAGGGAGACTGAATAGCGGGGAGAGATACAGCCACATTTGTTGATCAAACCTGACATAATCACCTTGAACTGGCCACCGCGTCCATCTTCAATCCGGGTATATTCCATAATATATCCGGCTTCTTTCATTATGCGGAGGAGCTCACCAATCAGCCTGCCTGCTGGCTGGACTATGCATTCTGACCGTCCTGTGTCAGAGGCATTCTTAAGTGTGCTCATAGCATCCGCCACTGTATTCTGTCTTGCCATGCTTCTCCCCTCAGTTCAGTTTTTTAAAGCCCATTTTCGGTGCCCATTCGCGGAAACACTGTCTGCAGAAGAAGATATTGTACCTGCGGACAATTCCCTGTTTCCGGCCGCAAAGCAGACATTCGTGAGAGCCGCGCCCAAATACCTTGGTTCGCTCTTTCCCAGCCTTATTATTGGCCATTACTGTACCTCCACATTATAACGATCCCTGAGGAAGGACTTCGCATCATCAACAGTAACTCTCTGTTTTAATGGAAGCTTCTTCTGCTGGATGTGTCGTTTTGCAATACGGGCACCATTTCGCCTGAGAACAACGGTTACGTCAAGGCCATAGATGCCGATCTTTGGATCATAACTCTGCCCAGGGTAATCGGTGTGTTCTTCAATACCAAAGGAAAAGTTGCCTTCTTTGTCAAACGCGCGGGAATTTATCTTATTTTCAACGATCTTAAACGAAGATTCGAGAAACTTTTCTGCAGTATTCCCCCGAAGAGTAACCCTGCAGCTCATTGGTGCACCCTTCCGGATACCAAATGCCGGAAGAGTCTGTTTTGCAACACTCCTGACAGGAGTATTTCCTGTAATCTCGGTGATGATCTGCTCGGCATTGACCAGCTTATCGCCCGCTTCGCCTACGCCCATGTGGACAACAACCTTGTCAACAGACACTGAACGGTTTGGGTTCATTCTTCAATCCCCCAATGCTCAATTGCAGGTGATTCACGGCCTACCATCACGACGTACTCATCGATTGTCTCAAAGGACTCGTCAGTCAGCTCATTCTTAAGGATGACCCGGTTTGAAAGGCTGCCTGGAACTGCAATCCGTTCAATAACTCTTCCGACAATGCCTGAGTGCTTTCCACCGATGATCATTGCCATGTTTCCTGCCTGGAACGGGAAGTGGTCAATGATCTCATTCTTCTGCCCTTCCTTTAGGGAGAGGACAATTGAATCACCGGGTTTGTACTGCTTATCGGTCAGTACATTTGATCCATCACGAAGGTTCAGCTGAATCCTGCCTCCTTTCACAAGGGTCTTGTTAGTAATCTTAACAAGACGTGAAGATGCCGCTTCTTCATCGATAGGAATGGTGATGTGGCGCCCTTTCTTGTCACGAAGGATCCTGTAATGTTTTCCGCTTCTTGGAATTGATACGATATCAAAGATACCGATCCCCATGTCCGGGTGCCGGACTGGTCTTCCGTTTACGATGATATCACGTTGACGAAGAACCTGCTTTGCTTCCTTCAGGTTGCGGACTATGCCCATCTGGTCACGTGCCCAGACAACAATCGGAAGTGCATTTTTATTATGCGGACCAGGGGAGGTCTTAGTAACGAACTTTTCTGTTTTTCGTGAGATTCCCCATGATTTTGGTGATACTACCCGCTTGAGGTGATGTCCCATATTTATTCACCGCCCAGTTTTTGTTCACGTAACTTGTCTTCCAGGTTCAGCTCGATAATTACCACGTTGGATGGATCAACCGGACGGGGAACTTCAGAGCCATCAGCTTTTTTGACAGATACCCCGTCAATGACAATTTTCAGGCTCTTGGTGTTGACATTATCCACTCTTCCTTCTGTTCCGGTATGTTCTCCACGAAGAACCTTTACCTTGTCGCCCTTGATAACCCGGATGCTCCGGCGCTTATACCTTTCTCGCAACTCCCTGGACAGGGGTGCATGCAGAAGTGAGCCACGCATGTGATGCGGAGCATTGTAACGGGCTTTTCTCTGTTTCCTGGGCTGACTGCTTATTACTCGTACCATGAGCCTGTCCTCACACGATTATGGTAGCCATTGAACCGATCCTGGGGTATCTGATTGCAACTTCACGGGCTACCGGTCCTTTGATCTCTGTTCCTCTTGGCTCGTTCCTGTCATCCACGACAACGACTGCATTATCCTCAAAAGACAGACGAAGGCCACTTGGGCGCTTGATCTCTTTCTTCTGACGGATAACGACGGCACGGATGAGTTTTCTCCGCATGTCAGGGGTTCCCTTCTTTACTGATACAGTGGCAACATCCGCAAGACCAAGCTTGGGCTGTCGACGACGGACACCATGGTATCCAAATACTGATACAACCTGTACAACTCGTGCCCCAGTATTGTCTGCACAAATGAGCTTGGTTCCAGTACTGATTGAGCGGGGGACTTTTATCCCAAGACCCTTCATGCCCGGTTCACCTCAACAACAACGTAAGTTTTCGTCTTTGAGAGCGGTCTGCACTCTGCTATGCTTACCATGTCACCAACCCTTGCATACAGGCATGGGGGATTGTGTGCATGGATTTTTGAACTCCGTTTCTCGTATCGCTGATATTTTCTGACAAAGTGGAGGTAGTCCCGCTGAACTACGACCGATCCTGTCATTTTATCGCTCACGACCTTGCCGGTGATCACCTGGCCGCGCACCGGCAAGGTGCCGTGAAACGGGCAGTTTACGTCATCACAATCCTTTTCTGGGATTGGGACGTTTAATCCGATATTTCTTGCCATTATGAGCCTCTATCTCTTTATTCGCATGTTGATGCGTTTTTCCGGTGCCATAACAAGTACCGTCCCGGTTACATCCACGCGTTTTCCTGAAGGGAGGGTGAACCGGAAGATTACTCCTTTTTTTGCCACCTTTTTTATCCCGACCCGGGTCCTGATGAAGATCATGTTCCTGGTCTCAAGAACAACCAGGCCGGTTATCCCGTTCAGGCTATGGTTTTGTGCTTGTTCCACCCTGACATCCAGCCCGGTCAGTTCATGCCGGAGGATGTTCTGCCGGGTGATCATGCCTGCTTTCTGCGGTTCTGCTCGGTTTTCATCCGGGCAATTGTTCGGCGGATTTCACGAATCCGACCTGCGTTTTCCGTAGAACCTCCGGCGCTGACCTTTCCATGGTACTGGATAAGCTCCATCCGGAGTTTGTCAACCTGTTCAACCAGTTCCACGTCAGAGAGCTGTGAAACATCCCTTGCTCGGAATATTGCCATTCACTCTTCCTCCATGAATTCTTCCTGATCATCGTGGGCAAAATCTTCAAAGTCCGGAATTTCCTCCTCATCATTGTCGGAGATCCTGGTGATATGTGCCATGTTCCGTTGTTTTTTGGTCACCTCTGCGGTTACCTCGAAATGATCTGGAAGCAGGGCACCTGGCGGAATGAGACGGACCTGAACACCAATGACACCCAGTTTCTTGACTGCAACTGCGTAGCCCTTCTCAACCAGGGTGTTCACCGGATCACCAGAGTGCTTGATGTACCCTTCGGTGAATTTCTGAACACGGCCACGGGCCCCGGTAAGCTTTCCGGATATGACAACCTCACAGCCAAGGGCCCCTGATTCCATGATCCGCCGGATCGTTGAAGAGCCTGCTTTCCTGAAGTACCAGCCACGTTCAAGTGCACTGGCAAGCCGTTCTGCCATTATCTGTGCATTCAGGTTTGGATTGTCAACCTGCTGAACCTCAATCTGGGGAGATTCAACACCATATGTGGTTGCAAGATCCTGTGTCAGGGTTCTGACAACCTTTCCTCCCTTTCCGATGACAATACCCGGCTTCTCAGCGAAGATCGTCACCTGGGTTCCAAGAGGAGTCCGGATAAGGTCCATGCCACCATATCCTGCACGTTTCAGTTCATGACCAAGATGTCTCTCGACACGGACTTTTCTGACACCTTCTGAAACAAATTTACGTTCTACTGCCACAATATCAGGCCTCCTGCTCGCGGACGATAAGCTCAATGTTCACCGTCTGGCGATCTTTTGGAGTTGCACGTCCCATTGCACGAGGCATAAAACTCCTTCGTCTTATACCACGGTTTGCGGAAACGTGAACGATCCGGAGCTGATCCCCTTCAAGTCCATTATATTCTGCATTTTTGCGGACGTTATTCAGCAGCCGGAGATAAACCCGGCTTGCTTTCTGCGGGTACCTGCCGGCGTCCCAGCCAGCAAGGCCTTTCCGGTGAGGAACATTCCGGTTGAACCGCTTGAATGGGATCGGTTTTTGCAGGGCAACAACATCCTTAAGATATGCTGCCGCATCGTCAAGCTTCATACCCCTGATAAAGCCTGCAATCTCAATTGCATGCTTCGGGGAGATCGGAGCTTCGTTCACGCGTCCCCGGGCGATGTCTTTCCCGGTCAGCTGGTTTGAATAATCAAATTTCGCCATATTTCATCACTTCAGCGGAACGAACTTACTCGACCTGGTTGCACCAATACCGGCTGAACCGTGTGAAACCCGCCTTCTTGTCAATGCAAACTCACCAAGGTAATGGAATACGGACTCAGGCTGGAGTTCAACGCGGACAAATTCTTTTCCATTGTGTATCTCAAGCTCACGACCGATCATCTCTGGGAGAATGATCATATCACGCTGGTGAGTTCTGATTCTCGATGCATTACTGCGGACATCAGCAAGGAGCTTCTCTTCGCCTATGGTCCAGCCACGGCGAACCTTCCGCCTTGCACGGGAAGGCATGACAGGAAGCAGATCCTCAAGATTCATCTCGCGGAGTTCATCAATTTTATAGCCATGGTAGGTAAATTCCTCCTTCCGTCGTGGCAGTTTCTTCTGTACTTTTTTTGCCATCCCGTTCACCTCCTTCCAGTCTGCCGTGCAGCGATATGCCCGACTTTTCTGCCTGGAGAGGTTCCACGGCTCACAGTCTTTGGCCTGCCTGCATGCTGATGTCCTCCACCACCGAACGGATGATCGATGACATTCATGGCATAACCTCTGACACGTGGCCAGTTGGTTGCACTATTCTTTATCTTGTGATACTTCTTACCAGCCTTGACAAACGGCTTTTCAAGGCGGCCTCCGCCGGCAACAATACCGATGGTTGCACGACACTGGCCATTAAACCATTTTGTTGCTCCGCTTGGCATCCGGACTGCAACACGGCCATCAAGCTTATCGGTCACAGTTGCCTGAACACCGCTTGCACGGACAAATTTGCCTCCGTCGTTTGGACAGGCTTCGATATTACATACCGCAGATCCGGTTGGGATATCTTGGAGAGGAAGAGTATTTCCATTCTTTATCTCTGCTTCAGATCCCCAGGTCAGCATGTCTCCAATTCCCATGCCTTCAGTGACCAGGACGTAGGTCTTTTCTCCGCCTGGGACGTCTACAAGGGCAATCGGGGTGTGACGTGCCGGGTCATGTTCTATATCGACTATCTTGTAGCTGATGGTCTTTCCGGCCTGGCCAAGATGTTTTAACTCTGCTTTATACCGGTGTGAAGGTGCACGATATCTCGGACCTCCTCTTCCCCGGTTTTGTGAAATAATTCTATGTCCCATGCTGCACCTCACATGATACCAAGCCGGCTAAGTATCTCTTCAGCAGCCTTAGGGTTTGAAAAACTGACCGTTGCTTTTTTCTCTCCCCGGTTTGTCATCAGAGTCCTTACCTGGGTAACCGGCTGGTCAAACATCTTCTCGATGGCGACTTTTATCTGAGCCTTGGATGCATTCTTGTCAACAATAAACTGGATCTGACCATCACGCTCGACAATCATGCTCGCCTTTTCTGTTGCATATGGATATTTCAGTATCATTACTGTCCGCCTCCAAGTTTCCTGACAGCATCTTCGGTCCAGAGTGTAAGACGGGCTGAATGCGTACCCGGCGCCAGCAGCTCTACGTTCAGGTTGTCAACAAGACATACATCCACTCCGGCAAGGTTTTTTGCTGCAATGAGTCGCTCATTGCCAGTAACGATGAGAAGGCTCTTTCTCTGTTTATATCTTCGACCGCGGAGCTTTCCACGACCTGCCCGGATCTTATGTGATCTTTCCGCACGTTCAACGTCCCCGTAAACACCGATCGCGCGAAGTGCTTCAATTACTTCTCTCGTCTTTTTCAGTGATTCAAAATCATCTGACAGAACAAATGGGAGCGAGCCGGTGAACACATGACCGCGTGAACGGACAAGATCCGGGGACGTGGTTGCAGCAATCGCGGAATTGAGTGCTTTCCGTTTCTCTTTCTGGTTTATGCTTCTTACAAGCACTTTTTCCACTTTTGGTGGATGTGCTTCACGGCCACCTTTTGCCTGAGGTACTTTTGCGGCGCGGGAGCTGTTTTTCAGTCGTGGAACATGTGAAACTCCACGACCACTTCCCCAGCCGACGGCAGAAGCAGTGATCCCTGCATAAACATATGCCCCATGTGGCTGATAACGCCGGCTTTGCTGGGCGATAACCGCTTTTTTGATGAGATCAGGGCGATAAACCGAACTGAAGACCGGAGGAAGTTCAATCTCGTGCGCCACAGTTCCGGTAAGTGTCAATACCTGTGCTTTCATTTACTTCACCCCTGATTGGACTCCAGGCTCACAAACCCGATTGCAGGTTCGCGAATCTTGTGTTCTCCAAGGCGCATTGCATGCCTGATACGGATAAGACGTTTTGAAGGTCCGGGGACAGAGCCCTTTACAAGAACATATCGTGCCCGCACCTCTCCATAGTTAACGAATCCGCCTTCAGGCGTTATATCTGCTCCATTCTCTCCGATTTTGAGAAGTCGCTTGTTAAACTCGGTTCTCTGGTGATATCCCATCTGTCCCATCATCGGAACCTGCCAGCGGACATGATGCGGAGTCCATGGTCCAAGAGTTCCAACATGCCGCTTTTTCTTACCGCGGGAGTGTTTTCTCTTTCTGAGATGGACTCCCCAGCGTTTTACCGGGCCCTGGGTCCCTTTCCCCTTGGTGATAGCGGTCACATCAGTATACTGGCCGACTTTGAAAAGTGACTGGATATCAAAATCCCTGCCAAGCATTGAGAGCCCGTACTCGAACCGCTCGGTCATGGAACCACCATCAATGCGGGTTTCCATGAGATCCGGAACCTTCTTTGGAACACCGGTAAGGAGTGAGGGGCGGGTATAAGTCAGTGCGACTACGTCCACGATCCTGTCAGCCTCAAGTGCTTCCCGAATTTTCTTCTCTGCTTCTTCCCGGTTGTTATTCTTTGGGAGAATCAGTCTTCGCCCAAGTTCTTTGTCAAAGGAATCTGCCCAGACTTCTGTCAGAACATGATTTCCATAGGTATCATGGCGATAGACACGGATTGCGGCTACACGCATATCCGGAACTTCAATTACCGTAACCGGTACCATGATATCTTTCCCCTCATTCGGGCTGTGGGCATGATCATCTGCCATGATGACATGTGTCATTCCCACCTTGTACCCTGCAAAGCCCTGGAATGCAGGTTCTCCCTGGTACTCGGGCCACGCATGATATTTTGGAACCGGACTCTTGGCCCTTTTCCGCGGGCTGTAAGCCAGGGAACCCATGCGAGGTCTGTGAATTTTTGGCATGTGTCAATCAGTCCTTATTTTCTGTATCTGTGGACACGACCGGAGTTCCGGCAGTGCTTTCGATGCAGGAGTGAGACACGGGAAATGAGCTGCTAATGCGCTTTCGCCATAACTGCTTCATGCCGGACAAACAACAGCATCTCTTCCTACCTCAAGGAGCTCCGTCTCGGATGTGCAGAAAATCTGCCAGAATGATACTCACATGTGTAGACAGATCTGGTATGTATCGCCCGGCTACCGGTCTCTCGTAAGATGCGTGATTCTTCGGCTTACCCTGGAAACAGGGTGCGGGCCGCATCGTCCACCCTTGCCGACATCACATCCCACTCTTTCAGCCCATTGCAATTAAAGCAATTTTTAGCCATTCCATAACTAAAAGTAGTCTGAAACAGCCTATTCAGATAGCGAAGGAGTAAAGTCCCTGCTATTGAGGCTTCCCTAATATTCAACAAAATAAGGTATAAAGATTTGGCTTAATGGCTCATTCAAAGTAGAGATCCCCATCATTTTTCAGGTAAACCTCTATTTTTTCACGGACAAACCGTGACTTATTCTTTTCCGGAATCTCTTCCCGGATACGGTTCATAAGCTGAATATTATCGTACCTGACTTTTATACCAATCTTTTCTGCCTCGGCATAAATCTTCTTTGAAGCTTCAAGCAGGTCAGATCCTTTCTCAATTGTACAGATGTGGCGTGCGTCAAGGCTGTAAAAAAAATCAAGAGTTTCACGCGCCCGCCTGACATTCTCCATCGCGGATTTTTCAATGGTACAGATGTTTGCCTTTGAAGTCTGGATTATATCGGCAATCTGCTGCTGCGTGAGCCCGGCCTTCCGGTATCTGAGAACCTCCCTCTGTCTGTCGGTGAGTACACCTTCTTTCATAATTTTAATTAGTTCATAAAAATTTAAACACTTTCCGTTAACCTGCTTGACGTTTAAGCTGATGTTAATGGAAAATCACCAGTCTTTATAAAGAACGGGTATCACGCGCCATTTCAACCTTTTTGACAAAAATCGATTTCACAATATTTATTACGATATTTTGTCATAGTATCGTTGAACACACAGAGGTGTAAGTATGGTTGTAAAAGTAGGAATTGCAAAACTCGGAAATATTGCCAGCGGCGTAATGGCAGAACTTCTCCTGGATGAGCGTGCAGACCGTGAAGACATGCAGACTTTCATGGCGACCTCCGGAACAAAGCTTCAGCCGGAAGATATCGACCGTGTAGTCTCCAACATGAAGGCATGGGGCCCGGATTTCTGTATTGTCGTCTCTCCAAACGGTGTTCTCCCGGGACCAAAAGGCGCACGTGAGGCACTTGCAGCAGCAGGTATCCCATGCGTTGTCATTACCGACGATATCACATCCAAGAAAGATGATTGGGAGGCCCTCAAGGCAAGCGAATTTGGATATATCATCATGAAGGGTGACTCCATGATTGGTGCACGCCGTGAGTTCCTTGACCCCATCGAGATGGCAGATTACAATGGAAACCTCGTCAAGGTTCTCTCCGTGACCGGAGCATTCCGTAAGCTCCAGGTTGCCCTGGATGAAGTTATCGACCAGGTAAAGGCAGGAAAGAAAGGAAAGGATCTTGCCCTTCCAAAGATCGTCATGACTTCAGACAAGGCTGTTGAGGGCGAATTCAGCAACCCGTACGCATACGCAAAGGCACGCGCTGCATACGAGATCGCGCAGGCAGTTGCCGGCGTCAATGTCAAGGGTTGTTTCATGACAAAGGGCTTTGAAAATTACACCCCAATCGTTGCATCAGCACACGAGATGATGCGCCAGGCAATGCTCCTCTGTGAAGAAGCACGCGAGATGGAGAAGGCCACTGACGCCGTTATCCGTAAGCCACACAAGAACGATGGAACCAGGGTTGCAAAGAAGACCCTTATCAGCAAACCAGAGTAAACCCTAAAAGGGTTCTTTTTTTACATCTTATCATCGCGCACTGTCATGAACGGCTGTTGTTACGCCAGAGCCTTCCGATATCCTCGGGCAGTGTAAGAACCACTGGCTCAAGATGAAGTCTCTCCATAAAGGCCGTATCTGAGGTTGAGAGAGGATTGGGATTTATGCGTGCGATGAGTATTGCAAACGCGGAAAAATATTCGCGCTCCTTTTCCTGGCCGAAAAATACAGATAAGTTCCAGGCACCATGGCCAATATCCTGGTAAAAGTCAAGAACGCGGACAAGGTCACTTGCAAAAGAACCAACCGAGTCTTTGAAATCTGATATCGTCACTCCTGGCAGAACACATCTAATCTCCTTTTCACCGACAGGAACCGGATGCGCATACCAGAAAAGGTTGAGTCCATTCAGGAAACGCTCTGATGCAGCTTCACTCCGGCAGAGATCAAGCCACCAGGACCTGCCATGCTGCAAAAAATAGTCCTGTGACCCTGATATGTATTTCATCGGAAGTGTACTGGGAACCGGATCTGCCAGGCCCTGGAGATGGGGATGAGGGAGTGATGCGCCGGCGGAGGGGAGAAAGTTCCAGTTTATTGAGACATAACCAGGCTGATCTTCCATTGTCTTAATCTGCGCTATTAATGCATCCCTTATCTGTTCCTGAGCAAAGGAACGAACCATGTGATCCCTGGTGATTACTGTGACGATGTGATAGGAAGCAAAAGGATACAGGTTTGGAAAAGTGATACTTTCACCTATTTCAAGCCTGGTCCCGTCAGGAAATACCGGGGTAACACTGGTTACCAGTTCTTTACAAAACGGGCAACCTTCGGGAGAGTAATCAGGAATGTCACGGACACCAATGCCACGTTTCAAACGTTCAGGGCATATACGAGCCCTCATCCCGGTGAGTGAATCTACCCTGAATTCGATAAAACCACTCCCATGTTCATGTCGACAGGCCTGGAACATCATCTTCCCAGTTCCTTTTCAGACGATATCATCTTTGCCCTGGCAGATTGTCTTATTATAAAAATTATCTTACAATATGACTGTTAAATACCAGTTAAGTGACAGGCCTTGAGCCTTTCAAAAAAAAGTTGGGTTTTTTTTCACACGACGTATTTGCCGAGAAGACGGATGGAGTTAACCATGTCCGGGCCAAGTGGTGAACCAAAGATGATCTGGGTGACACCAGACTTGGTGAGATCCTCGCACTTCTGTTTTACAGTGTCCGGGTCTCCTGCGATGGTAAAGGCATCGATGGTTGCATCATCAACATTCTCTCCTGCGGTCTTAAAGTCGAACTTTGCAAGGGCGGCCTTGATATTGGCAACCTTGGCAAGGTCAAGCCCGTGGCGCTGGAGGAGTGGCTCTGGTGAACCTGCAGCGATGAATGCGGCAACAATCTTTGCTGCATTGCGGGCCTTCTTCTCGTTCATGTCGATCGACATTGCGGTGTATGCGCCGATGTCAAAGCCCTTCTTGCCAACTTTATCACAGGCTGCCTTGATGATCGGAATAGCAACGTCAAAGTCCTTGGGGTTTGATGCATTAATCAGTGCGCCGTCTCCGATAGTTCCTGCAAGTTCAAGAACCTTGGGACCCTGGGCACCGATGTAGACCGGGATTCCCTTCTTTCCTGGGAGTGTGACACCGGTGAGCTTTGCGCCATCGTAATCAAAGAACTTCATTCCACTCTTTTTAACTTCTTCTCCACCCCACAGCTTGCGCATCTGCACAACTGCTTCCTCAAGACGACCAACTGGTTTTTCAGGTGAGATAGCAAGCTTTGGAAGGGTAGAAAGGTCACCAGGTCCGATTCCCATGACAGCACGGCCATCGGAGATCTCGTTCAGGGTGCAGGCAAAAGAAGCCATTGCAGCCGGAGTGTCGGTGAACGCGTTCATAATACCCGGACCCATCTTAAGGGTCGTGGTTGCCTGTGCAATTGCTGCAAGGGTCGGGTAGCAGTGACGGTTGTTATAGTGGTTGGTGATCCATGCAAAGTCAATGTCTTTTGACTCTGCAAGCTTACAGTAGTTGACTACCTGCTTGACGGTAATGTTTCCAGGAACGAATTCTATTCCATAACTCAAGGTTAACACCTCATTTCTTAATTAATACCCTTACCGGTAAAAATATTATCATTTGATATTCGATGTTTCAGGCTTTTTTGACATTGAAGGATAAAAGAAATGGAATATGAGGAGATCAAAAAAAAGTTCATGGCAATATCCTGCATAACGCATCGTTTTCTCTTGGATAATCGCTCATTATGTGGATATCTCATGATCATAACTCAGGAACACTTGTATCAGATGAACTGAATACATTATACACAGGATCCCCTGTGAACATACGGACGTGAAATAATTACATGAGACTGCTGATTCTTGGGCTTGGAACTGCTGGAAGTAAGATTGCAGACGCAATTATCAGGCCATCAAGGCATTCCGACAGGTGTTCTGATCTTCATGCGATTGCCGTTGACAATGATCCTGAGGTACTTGAAAACCTGGTTCATATCGGAGAAGAGGCAAAATTTTACTTTCCAAAAGATGACATCGAGTCTCCTGAACTGCTCACAACCAGGTTCACAATAGATGAAGTGAAGGCAAAGCTGAAAGGTTTTGACATTGGAACGCATGATGCGATCCTGGTTTGCGCAGGACTTGGGGGAGGACTTGTAAGCCTTGTTCCACACCTTGTCTCGATCATCAGGGAGACGATGTTTGAACCAGTTTTTGCCCTGGTTACGATACCAGCCGAAGATGAAGGAGAATCACGACTTATCAGGGCAATGAAAAACCTGCAGATGATAAAACCCCTTGTTGACGGGATAATCATCTTCGATAACCAGCTCTGGCTTGATAAGGTGAGGGGAGAACTGACCGAAACTACACT
>JAAYPD010000378.1 GCA_012520015.1 Methanomicrobiales archaeon | reverse complement strand
TCTATCCCGTCGATATGGTCCAATACACCTGGAAGCATCTGTTTCTCCACGCATTTCAGAACACCCCGGTTTATTCCATAATACCCGAACGGATGGGCAGCAACCCTGATGCAGTCAAATGGTTCGGCAAGATACAGACATTCTGCGACAGGGAGATTTTTGAAAATCCCCGGGGTATGCCCTTCCCTTTTTCCTGTAAAGACTTTGAAAAAGTCCTCCATCTCACCAGGGGTATAAAAGTAGAATAAAAGGTGAGGCCCCTCCTTTGTCTCAAGCTCAATACCCGGGATTATCAGAACATCCGGGTTGCCGGATAATGCCTCAAGAGAACCACTAATCTCATTGTGATCAGTGATTGCAACCCCGGTTTTCCTGGCCTTTGCATACCTGAGAAGATCTCCAACCCTTGTTACTCCATCAGAATGGGTTGTATGAATATGCATGTCAACCGGGTGATAACCCTGCCCTACAAGCTGGCAGATGTCAGGCCTTGTGTACTGGATTGCATCCCCTGGAATGTGCTGTTTCATGGCTGTTATTATGGATTATCTTTATCCTGGATGCAGAGGTTGAAAAACCTCTCTATATCAGGAAGGATGTCTGATGCCCGTTTACGAATAGACCTGACACTGTCATCCCTCTGGTTCATCCCGCAGTGCGCAAGGTTATTTCTTAAATCTGACAACCTGGTCCAGATTAAAACCATCTCTCTCCAGTCAGGGTGATTTGCCAGGTCATCGGAATAGCAGGTTTTATCATATGGTCTTCTCTGCATGGCAAGTGAACCTCCGGTAAGGGTTCGTGAGACATCATGGCGGATATCTGCATCTTTCCAGTCAGCGTCAAGACCCATCCAGGTCATGAGCAGTGTTATCAGAACTTCCCGGCCAAGGGTTACTGCCTGGATAAATAATCCTTTTTCAAGCTGAAAAGCTATAAGCCCTATCTGTTTTCTGACATACTTCTCCATATCTATTGCCATTTCAGGCTCAGCGGCAAGGTGTGAGAGATCCCTGGTTGCTGCAAGAACAGGGATAAGAGAAGGTGCAAACCTTATAAGTTCCTTGTTAATCTCCTCAATATCCCGGATAGCGCCTGATGCCGCATACAGTGCATCAACCGGGCGTGACAGCTTTACCGCATCACTAAACTGTTTAAGAAGACTTGCCCAGCCTGTCAGCCTTACCGGTGGGTCAGGGTCTTCTCCTGACCGGTGAATGTTCCCCTGGAATTTATTCAAAAGAGAGTACAATGGCTCTGCATCTACGTACTTTGTCACCGCCCTGACCCCTGATATCCAGTCAAGGATACCCATCATCGGCTTTAAATCCACAAACCGACAAAAACCATCATCACCAGTACCAGGTGCATAGATGACTCCGGTAATCGTAACATGGCGGACCGATCTCAGGTATGATGCTGCAAGAACCGTCATAAAGGGAAGCGAATGACATCCGGCAGTGATATCAAAAAGGATCTCTTCCCTGTCCCTGACTGCCCCGCATATAGTACTGAAGATCTCCCATAGCTGGGATTCGTCAGTTCCGAACGGAATCCAGAGTTTCTGAACCGGGATATTACGCCCCTCAAGCTTTGGGACCACACCTGCTGCAACAGGATCTGAAAGGCAGATGATAATCTCTTCAGGGTTATACAGGTGAAAAATTGCTTCCTGAACAAGATCGGTCTCAATGCAGCTGGTCTCCCTGCAATATCTCTTCTTTTCAGACCGGCCCTGACCGGCAAACGAGATACACCGCATCTGGATCATTCATTTGTTCTCGTGCCTATATGTACCTGAAGAAATATCACGACCCTTTCATGAAGATTGCATTTGTTTATGACGTACTGTACCCGGAGACTATTGGCGGGGTTGAAAAGCGGATTTTTGAGATTGGAACAAGACTTGCAGAGCGTGGACATGAAATACATCTTTTTCCAATGTCTGCCTGGCCAAAAGATAAGACAGTAATCCGTGACGGGCTTATCATCCACCCGGTTTGCAGGCCGATGGGGCTTTACACCTCTGGCAGACGGTCAGTAATTCAGGCATTGTGGTACTCCATCCACCTGTTTCCCATCCTCCTGAAGGTAAGGATTGACATCACAGACTGCCAGAACTTTCCATATTTTCCAGTGATTGTAGCCCGCATTGCCGGATTTCTGAAAGGGGAGCCTTGCGTTATCACGTGGCATGAGGCATGGGGATCATACTGGTACAGTTACCTTGGGTCTGCAGGAGTGGTGGGACGACTTGTTGAAAAGATCGCCCTGTTATTATCAGGTTCATCGATTGCCGTATCAGACCACACTGCGGCAAGGATGAAGGATGAGGGGTACCGTAAAGATCCCTTCATCGTCCCTAATGGAATAAACCTTCGGGCAATCCAGGCAATTGAACCAGGAGAAGAAAACACCGACCTGATATTTATCGGCAGGTTTATCCCTGAGAAGCATCCGGAGCTTGTGGTTGAAGCGGTTCATATCCTCGCCGGTGAATACCCGGATATAACATGCACCATGGTAGGTGACGGCCCAATGTTGACCAGCATACAGGAGAAGGTCCGGGAGTATGGGTTGACAGGTAAGATCCGCCTTCCCGGGTTTATAGCCGACTATAATCAGGTGATCAGGATGATGAAATCCGCCCGTGTCTTTGTGCT
>JAAYPD010000377.1 GCA_012520015.1 Methanomicrobiales archaeon | reverse complement strand
TTACTTTTGTAATAATATTCATTGCCTCATTCCTTCTTTTTCACGAGCAAATAAGTGCCATCCGATTACTCGGAGCAATAATAATTATCAGTGGCATTATTGTCCTCGTCAAAGGTTAAAAAACCATTTTTCATGCTTGAAAAACGGTCAGGTTCACAAATTTAAAACTCATGCATTTATCAGAAATCGTATTTATCTCTGGTATATCGCATAGTTTTGTACAGGTACTGGCAAGAGTAATTTCATTCATCCCTTTATTCAGAACAATATTACTACTGCCTTTGGAATATCCACCTGGCGGAGCAGTGATTGTTCCAAGCAAGTTACCATTTACCGTAAGCGATAGATCTTTTTCTGAATAAACAGGTTCAGCAAGAAAACTCAGCTCATATTCTCCGGTTGACTTTGCATAAGCAACAATTTTACCTTCATTTTTTAGATAAAATTCAGGAAGAAGATTTGATCCAAACCAGCCACTCTTAAACAGTAAAATAACTTCATCAGGCAACACTTCAGGCATGGTTCGAATTTCATAAACATTTGTATCATCAAATGAGCCAGCCAGGTGGATTGTTGAATTATATTCAGACTCTATCTTTTGATTCAGTTGTAAATAATACTCTGAGATAAATTCATCAGCCACTTCATCCGGAATATTCAACATCATCCGGATTCTGTCTGCATGAACTATAACATATTTTATTCCGATATGTTGTAATAATGAAACAGTATTATTGGATGGAAACTCCCCGCCGGTATCACGCATAATCTTTGAAGCAAACTCAACATCTCTTCCACTATATCCGTTTACCATCTCTTTCCAATGATAAACAGAATAATATGTGTATTCTGAATTGTCTTCGACCCATCTGGTTGGGATTTCAATAATTTTTACATCATCTGGTTGTTCAGCAAGCCAGTGGTAAACCTCCGGCACATGATCACCTGTTGCAAGAGACACCGGAATAAAAACAGGTACATGCCATGATCCAATAATTGCCAGAAAAATTAATCCCGCTGCTGCGATGTATTTCATATCTTTCCCCTTTATTCTATGCAGGAGGGCAGCAGCTCCAATTCCCGCCAGAACAGATCCGGCAAGGCTCATAATAAAGCTAAATCTTGAGAGATCCCGAACTATGGCTATGTATGGAAATATAGAATATAGATAATAATATGGCATCATTATTCCAGTTTGAACATCGTTCAATTTGAGGACTGGCCCAAGAGTAAGAATATAACTTACAATAGCAATCCCGGCAAATATTATGGGAATTTTTTGTTTCAACACATAATTTAAATCAGGCTTTTTTAACTTGTAATCTGAAAGAGGGAGGAATAGTCCGATTAGTGCAAAAATGAAGAAAAAAATACCAAACCTGTTGAATAAAAAGGGAATGTCAAATGACCAGGAATAATTTAACGGGTTGTCAATATCACGCTCAGCATCATAATGTTTACTTGCTTCAAAATACGGGATACTAAATGGTGTTAGCACGATTATGACAAGGAAAAGAGAGGTCAGGACCATAAGAAGTGGTTTTCTTGTTAAAGCTTCTTTTCGAACCCTAAAATCCAGTATCATATATCCAAGAATAAAAAGGCCTCCAACAATTGCTGTGAAGATACCAATGTACCAACTTGACAAGGCGGAAAGAATGAAGAACAATGATGCCAGGATAATGTCCCGAAATTTAAATGACTGGAAAAATTTATCCAGGAAAAGCAGCATAAACGGGATCCACTGCATTGCCAGCAGGTGTAACTGAATCGCCATCCTGTATCCATAAAATGCAAAGAAAATACCTGCAATAAATGCTGCGCACCGGTTTTGAGTATACCGGTATGTAAGCAGGTACATACCAAATCCACAAAGGACGAAGGTCAGAAGGCGGATAAAATTATGGGTAAACACCGGATCCTGTGTTATACTATAAACTGGAATCGAAAAGATCGTCCATCCAACCAGATGTTCAGATAAGGCCAGGGAATAATCATTAGCCGGGTAAAATATATTTGCGTGGAAAAGATGCAAAGGATCTTCTAATAATGCCCGTGTTGTCCAGGCAATACTCCAGCATGTAAATGCTTCATCTCCTCCTCCAATGGTATCACCCACATGCAGGACCATCGGATATGTCAGGATTGCGGTTAGTAATGCGTAAAGAGCTATAATTATAAGATATTCCTGAGTTTTCTTCTTATTAAAATTCAATCATATCACAATACGTGAATTGATTTCATAATTAAAATAAATGGTGTTTTGAAATTTGATAATTTAAAACCGACAACAATCCCGGAACAATCAATCAATCATGTACCGCAGACATCTTCACGCAATATTGCCATAAGGTCATCCCTGAACTCATCCCGCTGCAATGCCAGTTCAAAAAAAGCTTTCATCCATCCAAGTTTATCTCCGATATCATATCTCTTGCAGTTAGTAACAAGCCCGATTGATCCTTTTTGTTTCCTTATCGCATCGGTAAGTTGAACTTCTCCCCCTCTCCCTGGTTTAGTCTCTTTCAGCATTGAGAAAATATCCGGCGTAAAAAGGTAACAGCCGATAGCTCCAAGATTGGAGGGGGCCTCATTTACCGGAGGTTTTTCGATGATGTCATCGATTAAATATAAATTTCTCTCTATCTCCCTGCCATCAATAATCCCATAGTCGGGAATTTTATATTCTGGAACAGGTTCAATGGCGATGATGGATTTTTTATACTTATTATATGCCTGGATCATCTGTGATGTGCAGGTTGGTTCACCTTCTGGTGCAATAGTTATTGTATCTCCAAGGAGGACGACAAATGGTTCGTCATTACAATGTTTTTCTGTGAGCAGTATGGCATCTCCAAGCCCTTTTGGTTCTCGCTGCCTTATATAATGAATATTCGGGATGTCAGTTATATCGACGTAGGCATGTGAAGTCAAATCCTGGCTTGACGATAATTTATCTTCCAGTTCGATGCACCGGTCGAAATGATCCTCAATTGCGCGTTTATTCCTGCCGGTAATAATTATGATATCATCAATTCCGGATTTAACCGCCTCTTCTACCACGTACTGGATTACCGGCTTGTCAACGACAGGCAACATCTCCTTTGGCTGAGCCTTTGTAATTGGTAAAAACCTGGTTCCAAGTCCTGCCGCAGGTATGACGACTTTTCTTACCATGTCAACCATGTTACCAGCAGACTCCCTCAATGTCAGAGCAGGACAATATCTTTCGTCCTTCTATAATGACCCTGCTCTTCATCAGGTTAAATTCATCATTGATCTTTGAGAATTCAGGCCATTCTGTTAAAACAAGACATGCATCTGCCCCGGTCAGTGCGTCTCCTGCATTTGTGTGGTAATTAATACCTGGAAAGATCTTTTCCATGGATTCAAAAGCCATAGGATCATATGCTGAGATAACCGCTCCATGTTCCAGCAACTCACTGATCACCGGAATGGATCGTGAATCCCTTACATCGTCGGTGTTATCTTTGAAAGCAAGTCCAAGAACTGTGATTTTTTTTCCTCTGATATCACCAATACGTTCATTTAAAATCTGGACAATCCTTCCGGGTTGTCGTTCATTAATATCGATCACTGATTTGAGCAGAACCGGATCTTCACCATTCTTTTCTGCAAGCCTGATGAGGGCCATGACATCTTTAGGGAAACAACTTCCTCCAAACCCCAGCCCGGCATTTAAAAAGTATGGATTGATCCGGTGGTCAAGTCCGACCCCTCTCATAACCTCGTATACATTAATCCCAATTTTCTTGCAGATATTTCCGATCTCATTTGAAAACGAGATTTTTGTGGCCAGAAATGCATTTGATGTATATTTTATCATCTCTGCTGCCTTCAGGGAAGTGGTAATCACCGGCACATCCAGCTTTTTATATGCTTCCTGTACAACCCTGACAGCCTCTGCAGATGAACCACCGATGACGATCCTGTCTGGATGCAAAAAATCATCGACCGCCCTTCCTTCCCGTAAAAATTCAGGGTTCATGCAAAATCCAATACCGTTGCTTCCATCTCCAAGCAATTCCTGGACTATTGGTATAACGATCGATTCAGTGGTTCCTGGAGGGACAGTGCTCTTCACGGTGATGACATGATACTTTTTTGAACCCCTGAGTGCAGCTCCAATTGATTCGGAAGCACTTACTATATAACTGAGATCTGCAGCTCCATCATCCTGCGAAGGAGTCCCTACACAAATAAAGATGAGGTCAGCATCTTCAACCCCCTTATAGTGGGATTGTGCAGAGAGATTTTTTCCTGATGTCTCCTTTAGTATCTCTTCCAGTCCGTCTTCGTAAATCGGGGGCACACCCTGATTAATAAGGTCAGCTTTTCCCGCATCTATCTCGATAACCCTGACCATATGCCCCAGGTGTGCAAAACATGATGCAGTGACAAGACCTACATATCCACCGCCAATTACTGATATATTCAAAACCCTGTCTCCATACAATGATTTATTCTGTATATTGATATTAAAAAGAATGCAGATAATGTTTGATATTCTGATTGTTCATTCCGTTCCAGATTTTTCCCCGGTCAGCCTTATCATCAGTTCCCCTTTTCCCTTGTTTGCCACATCCCCACGGTATACAGCCATGCCACCCTTCTCCCCGGTCTTTTCAAAAGTAGGTAGCATCTCATGAACAGTGCCACTGATGATACAGGTCCCTTTTGACATGTTTGCAGCCGGTGTCCGGGCATCACCATCGATACGCAATATCCCTCCAC
>JAAYPD010000376.1 GCA_012520015.1 Methanomicrobiales archaeon | reverse complement strand
GATGTGGTTTTCACAAAGGCCTATTTTCCCCTTATAGGAAAACTTTATACTGCACGTGATCTTGGCTTTTATACAAATGCAAACCGCTTTTACGAGCTTTTCATCAGGCAGTCTTCCATATCGGTAACAAGGGTAATATATCCGGCATTTTCAATTGTCCAGGATGACAGGGAGAGGTTCAACAAGAACTATGTGAAGTCGTTCAACATGCTCAGCATGATAATGTTCGCCGGCACAGTTATCCTGATAGCGGCGAGCCGGCCGTTCATTTCACTGGCACTGACGGAAAAGTGGTTGCCGGCCGTGCCTTACATGCAGCTGTTTTTTCTTGACGGTTTCTTTTTCCCCCTTCTCATATTCAATCAGAGCATAATTCTTTCATCAGGCAGGAGCGGTCTTACCCTGAAGATTGACATACTGAGGAAGGCATCTATCCTTGCAAGCATACTGCTTATATGGCGTCTGGGCATAAAAGCGCTCATCCTGGGGCAGGTTGCTTCAACGGCAGTGGCGCTTGCTGCATCACTGTTCGCTGTTGTGAAGAATCAGGGTGTCAGACCGGCTTCTCTCAGTGCGGATCTCTCAAAACTTGCTGTTATCTCCGGTCTATGCATGGCAGTAAATTATGCCGTGGTCAGGTTTATTCCCATGTCTGACTGGACAGAGCTTATTCTTAAATGTTCGGTTTTGGTCCTGATCTTCCTGGCGCTTTCCAGGCTGATGCGTGTCAGGGCTCTTGATGATATAAGGGCTTTTGCCGCTGACCATATACCCACGCTCTCCCGATGAGACCAAACAACAGAATCCGTTCACTTTTTTACCGCCGGAAGATACCCCGGAGCCCGGGTACTTCACCCGTGGCAGCAGCTGTTGCCGATCTCGCAAAGCCGGTATATGACATGGGCGTGGTCTGGTTCCTGTTGCTGACGGCGGTAACCATCTTCGTAACATATTTCACCTCGGAAGTAATCGCCTCGTTCTGGTACCTGCTGGTGCTGGTTCTCTATTACCGCTCCGACGATGAACCGATGTGGCTGGCATTTTTCCTTGTGACGGTAGATGGGTTCATGGGCTTTATGGGACTCTATTCAGTTACGCTGACGATACTGCCGGGACTGCCCACGATTGAGCTTGCCCAGTTTTACATCCTGCTCAGCGTGGTCAAGGTTATAGCCAGGAGAAGCAGTTTAAATGTGTTTTACAAAAAATATATGCAGGTACTTGGCATATACATGCTTCTTTTGATAGTGTGGGGTTTGTTCATGGGCCTTTCGCCCGAGCTTAACATCTATTTCAGGGTCCTTAAAACCACTCTTCCCTTCCTGCTGATTTATTCTCTTCCGCGCCTGATGCCTGACCTTCATTCATACAAGAGGTTTTTCGGGATTATCTTCATTGTGGTGATCATAGCCTTTGCCCTTCAGCTTTTCTCATTGCTGACGGGTATTTACCCTTTCGAAAATATTGTGGCAGTGGGTGAGGAAATTGATGATGATGATGCTTTCCGCAGGTTTTACAATGTCTTCAGTACACTGGTCGGGCTGTTCGGAGCCCTTCTCTTCCTGAGCGTAAAGGGAAGAAGCGGATTTAGTTACTGGTTCCTGATGCTTGTGGTATTCTCTGCAGCCATGATGTCTGTCCTCTCTGCAACAAGGGGATGGATGATTGCTTTCGGGCTGATTATCATTATGTCAGGGTTATTGGTTCGTACCATAGATTTCAGGAAAATCGCAGTACTTGTGCTGCTGTCAGTCATGCTTACTTTTATCGGCAGTAAATCTGACAGAATACGCAGTCAGGTTGAGTTTTCAAGGGACAGGTTACTGAAGATCGAGTCAATCCGCAGTGGTGACCTGACTGCGAAGGGGACCCTGCGAAGGCTTGATGTCAGGAGTCCGAGGGTGATGAAAGTGTGGAAGCAAAACCCTGTTTTCGGATGGGGATTCTCAGACGTGGGGCTTAAGAGCAGCGACGGCCACGTTGGCAACCAGACACTGCTGATGTTCTCCGGGATTGTTGGATTCGTGCTGCTGAACGGGTTCCTGCTCTACTTCTCATACCAGATGTACATCGCTTTCAGGAGGTCAAACAGGTCAATGCCGTTGCGATACGGCTACCTTATCTTCATAATATTCATAGCCGGCTGGTTTGTCATACATTCAACCAGCAGCCAGCAGTTTCACTTCAACACTCTGCCCCTGAAGGCGATACCGCAGGCCATCGTTCTCGGGATGAGCACCCTTTATTACAACTTGTCATTAAAACCGCGAAGAATCAAACATGACTGACAGATCACTGATTTTGTGCCCCTCAAGGGTATCTCTGAACAGAATACTGACCTCGATCATGGAGAAGATGTCGGGAGAGGTAAAGACATTTGATGTGAAGGCTGCATTGGGGAAAAACAGGCTCTTCATCAATACCCGGGTGAAGCGTTTTTCTTATTCTGTGCGTAACCAGTGGGACCGCTATTTTCTCAAACTGGCCAATGAACTGATCATGGCCGAAGTGTCAGCTTACAGGCCGGGGATTGTTATCGTATACAACTCTGAATTTCTGATGCCGGAGACATGTGACAGAATACGTGAAATCTCAAAGCTGATCTTCTTTCTTGGCGATAGTCCGTTTTACACTCCGCAGAATGATTATTACCTGGCCTGCCTTGCCCATGCTGATCTGGTACTTGTTCCCGACTCTTTCTGGATTGCGCAGCTTAACATGACGGGGCTTGACAGGACGATGCATTTCATCCCTGGCATGGATGAGACTGTTTATCACAGGCTGCCGCACAATGAGACTGAAGGTGAGGAGGAAACGGATATTCTTTATGTCGGGACTTCCTACAAGAGTTCATGGGGATACCGGAAGGCTGCGCTTATGAGCCGCTTTGCCGGATTCAGGACCAGGATTTACGGCAACGATGCATGGGAGAGGTGGTTTCCGTTCTTCCCGGAACTTGAGCCGCTCTTCCGCAGATCGGAGTTTATTCCTTCAGAGAAGCTCAACCGGATGTTCAACAGGACAAAGATCATCCCGGTTGACGGTAATCCTTCAATCATCAACGGGGCCCATCTGCGCCTTCTGGAAGCGCTTGCTGCGGGCACCCTTCCTCTCATTGAGCACAGGAAGGATGTGGAGGATGAGATATTCAGGGATGCAGGAATAAGACTGCCTATCTTCAAAAGTTATAATGAAGCAGCAGAGATTGCCGCCTTCTGGCTTTCTGCAGAGTCTGAACGCATTAAAACCGTTGATCTGATGAGGGCATTGCTGATTGAGAGGTACAGCCCGGAGAGCAATGCGGAAAGGATCAGTGAAAAGTTATTCAGATAAACAGGAATATCAGTGAGAAGGGTACACCTGGTACATTTCTATTCAGCCCCGGGTGGTATTGAAGTATTGTCTTCGAGGCTGGTTGGCTCATTCAGCGGTCACAGCTTCCGGGTATTTGTAATCAGGCCCCGTGCTGAGGATCAGCTGGATGTTTACGAAGGAACCGACATACCCGTGACCTGTGGCTCAGGAAGCAATTCAGTTGCCCTTTTCAGGCTGTGGAAGTATGCCCGCAGTTACAGGAATGATGTTTTTCACCTGTTTAATCTGGGGCCCTACTTCCTCCTTGCCTTAAAGCTTGCGGGCGCACGCAGAATCATTTACAGCATACGGGGGACAAGGTACTGGACCAACAACTTCCAGCAGATCGTCCGTCGCTTGTTATGGAGACTTGCTCTCAGTCGGAACATGAAAGTAATTGCCAATTCAGAGTACAGCAGACAGGTTTTTCTGGAAAAGGTAAGCCGGAGACCGGAGATAGATGTTGTGTATAACCCCGTGGGAAGTGTAAGATTTGCACCTGCCACTCATGAGAGGAAACCGGGGATGATGAAGATAGTTTATGCCGGTAGACTGGCCCCGGGAAAGAATCTTATAAGCTGGATAGAAACAGCTGCGGCAATTCACACCACACTTGACAATACGCTCTTTGAGATCTATGGGTCAGGGCCGCTTGAGCAGCAGCTTCACGATAAGATCACATGCCTGTCGGCCGGGAGTTACATCTTCCTCAAAGGATATCGCAGTGATATAGAAAATGTCTTCCGGGAGGCTGATTTGACTCTCTTTTTATCAGAATATGAATCTTTCGGGAATGTTGTAGTGGAGAGCATCCTGTGTGGAACTCCCGTTATTGCTTCAGGCATACCCTCAATGCAGGAGATTTTCCGCGATTATCCTCTCTTTCTTCTTTCAACAGAGGAAGATATTGCAGAACAGGTGATTGCCAGGCTCCGTGATTATGAAGCCCTTCTCTCTGCAGCCGGGAATGCATGCCGTGATTTCCGCAAGAGATTTTCTGAAGAGGCCTATATTAAAAAGCTGAACGCCATATATACCTCATTTAATGACTAATCGGCACAGACTTACGGTTATTTATTATCACAGTGTAGGGCCGGTAAAGCCTGACTGGGAAAAGAGTTTCCTGACCGTCAGTACGGAGCTTTTTGAGAAACACCTGGTATGGCTGGGCAGGCGCTATACAACAATCTCACCCGGGGAATACCTGAAGATTAGAACAGGTGAGATGCCACCCGTGAAAAACCCATTGCTCATAACCTTTGATGACGGATATCTTGACAACTGGGTTTATGCATTTCCCCTCCTTAAAAAACATGGGATGAAGGCAACAATCTTTGTCTCTCCTGAATTTGTTGATAAACGTGCCGGCTGTCGCCCAAATTCCGAAGAGCGGGCTGTTGATTCCGGTAGCGACGGCACGATACCCGGATGGGGATTTCTTTCATGGGATGAGATGCGCATTATGCAGGATTCAGGGCTGATTGACATACAATCTCACTCATTGACGCATACAAAGTATTTTGTGTCTGAAAGACTTACCGGATTCCATCATCCAGGTGGCAATATTCTCTATCCGGCCATCAATGCCCATCCGGAGATAAAACCTTATTATATTGGGATGCCCGATCTGGGCTCGGTTTTACCTTATGGATTCCCGTTGTTCGAGGAGAGACCGGCGTTGGTAGCAAGGAAGGTGGAGATCAATCCGGATTTTATCGATGAGTGTGTGGCGCTCTTTAGGGATTTTGACTTTGATTCATATGATCCGGAGGCTGCCTTCAGGCTGGCACAACCGCTTTATGAAGCCTATTGTGCCGGTGACAGACTGATTGTTGGCAGGGAGACAGACCAGGAATATGATGACCGTGTCACCCGGGAGATTACCCTGTCAAGAGAGATCATCGGCGAGAAACTTGGCAAATCAGTAGATTTTCTATGCTGGCCGCACGGCGCCAACAATGACTTCCTGCACAGAAAGGCACTGGAAGCCGGTTATCGCATGACCACAACAGGAAAGGCCAGAGGGGTGAGAAGAGATGATGTGACAAGAATTCCCGACAGAGCGGTGGTGGACCTTTCAAGCCCTGTAAAAAGAGCCCGGACAAGGTTCAGGATGAGGGCTTTTTCGGGTCAGGCACCATGGTACCAGCTCCTGAACATCTCCAGGAGGGTAAGAAACATATAGGCAAAAACAGAGGAGATAATAATGACGGACTTTCTGTTGGAGATCCCATCAGCTGTACCGGATTCCGGGTTGAAGCAACTCTTTGTGAAGAGCCCTCCCTTTGTGGTTGACTACTCAGATTCAGTCCATGAGCTGGTGATGTGGGGTGATCCGGTGGGAGGTGATGAGTTTGTTACAGATCCGGATGTGGTAATTGATCCCGTGTCACTCATTTCGCGGGTACGCGGTCACTATTATTTCCTGATACTCAACAGGAAGGAGAGGGAGTTCTTTGCCGGGAATTCGCTGTTCAGCATCCTTCCTATCTATTACTGTGAAAAAGAGGGAGAAGTGGTTCTGTCAGGTAATGCACTTGAACTTGGTCGCTATGCAGGCCTTGACACTGTTTCGCGCAGATTCGTCCTGGAGACTGTACTCTTCAATTATCCTCTCTTTAATTACAGTATAATTGAAAGGATAAGCCTGCTTCCCTCAAACAGCTACATGGAGGTAAGGCAGGGGTCAGTAAAGCTTGTGAGGCATACGGCCACGGAAGACCTCTTTTCAGCTGATCCGCTGCCATGGAGGCGTGCAGGGGAGAGCGTCAACGCAGCTTTTCTTGATACAGTTAAAAAATATATTCCGGCCGGTAAGTATCTCAATGCATTTACCGGGGGCCTTGACAGCAGAACGCTTGTGGCTGCAGGCCTGGCTGCAGGTGGTGACATGCTCTGCTTCAGCTTCGGGGCACCCGGATCAAAGGATGTTGAGATTCCTGACCTGGTGACCGGGGAAGCAGGGCTGCCTTACCTGAAGATATTGCTTGATGATGATTATGTTAGAATGGGGAGTCTCGACAACGGTATTGAGTTTATACTGAATGCATCAGGAACAGCCTCATTTGTTCGCGGTCATTATCTTTATGCGGCAAAGATACTCAAGCGTCATTCAGATTGTATGATTACCGGAAACTTTGGAAGCGAACTATTCCGGGCAGCAAATGTCAGGGGTGTTACAATTTCACCGAACCTGGTATCGCTCTTCAGCAGCAACTCCGCTGATGAGGCATTCGAGGTCATTCGCGGGAGCAGCCAGTTCAGCTCTTTGGCCAAAGGGGCATTTGATGAGGAGTGGGATCAGCTGAAGCAGAGCCTGCTGACATTGCCCTGTTTCAACCGGAACTACAGAGAGCTGACCAGGAACGAAAGGTTTTATGTTTTCATCTTCGAAGAGGTTTTCAGGAAGTATTTCGGGGCAGAGATGGTAAATCAGTACATACATCTCAAGAACCGGACCCCGTTTCTTGATGCAGAATTCATGAAGATCATTCTGGGAACCGGATATGCCGGGGTCTATTCTGAATTTTTTGAGAAGAACCCCTTTAAAAGATACAAGGGACAGGTTCTTTATGCACAGATCATAAGAGAGGCTGCTCCGCAGCTGGGAAAGATGATCACAGACAAGGGTTATTGTCCGGATGATCTTCTGACTCTTGCCGGCAGGCTTAAAGTGGTCAGGGGTTATGTAAGGAAGAAAAGCAGGCCTTTGGATCCGGCAACTGACCTCTTCAGCGCGGGCAGGGCTTTCAGGCACAATGCGGAATTCTTCAGAAAGGTGTATGTTCACCCCGGATTTTTCAATCAGGAGATTATGGCTGATTCGGGGCAGGCGGCAAACAGCACTCTTTATACTATCCTCAGCCTCTTAATTGCCATGGCTGCTGCAGAAGATAGAGAGATCCCCCTGAGGGGAAATCCAAAAAATGATATATGACAAGATTCAGTATCTTTCTGTCAGATCTCATAAAAGGGCAGAATACTCTTCGGTATCTTAACCGTTTCGAGCGGTTGAGAGATGCTCCGCGTAGTGAGACGGAAGCTTACAGGCTTGCCAGGCTGAAGCAGTTGCTGGTGCACTGTGAACGTGATGTTCCTTTTTACAGTGAGAGATTCCGGGAGTGTGGCTTTTCTGCGGAAGATTTCACATCACTGGAACAGATGAGGATCATCCCTCCCCTTACCAGAAAGGATCTGCAGGATCACTGGCAGGAGCTGATTGCTTCCGGTTACCGGAACAAAAAGCTCTCTGCAGGGTCATCAGGAGGGTCAACCGGCCAGCCAATCTTTTACAGGAAAGACAGCAGGGCTACCAGCGCCGGGCTGGCTGCACATCTTCTGGGCTGGTCATTCTCCGGGTGGAGGATGTCAATGAAGGGACTGCACATCTGGGGCAACCCCACAACGGTGAATGAGGAGTGGGGTCGTTTCACCTCAAGGTTAAAGGCAAAAATCTTCAGGCATCACAAGTTTCCTGCATACACCCTCCATGACGGCAGCCGGCTGCGCGACCTTTACGATACTATTACCAGGGAGAAGTATGATTACATTGACGGGTACACGAATGCAATATGCCATTTTGCGGAGTACCTGAAGAACAATAATCTGGTATTAAGCCATCCGCCCAGATATGTCCTTACCACCGCTGAAAACCTGCATGATTATCAGAGAAGGTCAATAGAGGAGGCCATCGGTCCTGTCTATGACACATACGGCTGCAGTGAGGTTAACAGCATTGCCTATGAGTGTGCTGAATGTGGCCTTTACCATATCATTGACCCTCATGTTTATATTGAGTACGGGGAGCCGGTTGATGAAGCCGGGAACAGGGAGGTTTATGTAACTGACCTTGACAATTTTGCATTCCCGATGCTCCGTTACAAAAACGGTGATATGGCGATACCCGATGAAGGCAGCAGCCATGAATGCAGCATAGGTTTCTCAAGGCTGAGGGCAGTCTCCGGCCGCGAGGTTGACATTATAACCCTTCCTGATGGCGGAATGCTCTCAGTACCCAGCTTCTTCGGCAGTATGCTGCTCAAAAAGGTAAACGGGCTGAAACAGTACCAGGTTGAAAAGATTGACGCAGACATGCTGCGCATCAACCTGGAGACTTCTGAGAGGTTTTTACCTGCAGATATGGAGATAATTGAAGAGGCGCTGAGTGAATACCTGAAGGGAAGAATCGGTTATGAGATCAGGATTGTGGACAAGATTGCCGTATCAGGAAGTGGTAAGTTCAGGCTGGTAGTTGACCGTACGAAGGATTGAAACGAAGTCAGCACAGGGTTACTGCAGTGAAGGTATTATTTGTATCAAGCGGGAAAAACGGGAAGCCGGGCCAGGTTGTCATAAGTCAGGGGGAATCGCTTAAGGAGGCAGGAATAGAGGTTGATTACCTTCTTTCAGGCCCGGGCATTTCAGGATATCTCTCTGCTGTTCCGGCTGTCAGGCGAGCCTGGAAGAGTGGCCGTTATGACCTGGTGCATGCCCACTACAGCCTGAGTGCCTTTGTCGCTTCACTGGCAGGGAGATTTCCGCTGGTGGTGTCACTGATGGGGTCTGATGTTCATATGTCGCCTGTGGTAAGGGGGCTGAGCCGTGTTTTTTACCGTCTCAGATGGAATACCACCGTTGTAAAATCGCAGAAGATGAAGGATAAGCTTGGTCTTCAGGCGGCTGAAGTGATTCCCAACGGAGTTGATATCAGGCTGTTCAGACCGGCAGACAGGGCAGATGCCCGGGCACATATCGGTTATGCTCCTGCACGAAAGATGGTACTATTCGGTTCTTCAGCAGAACGTCGTGAAAAGAATCCCGCTCTGGCAGAAAAGGCAATGGAACTGCTTGGTGACCCGAAGGCTGATCTGATCTTCCTTTCAGGAATACCTCATGATGAAGTTCCCTCGTATCTTAATGCGGCGGATCTGTTGCTGCTTACATCAAAATGGGAAGGGAGTCCCAACGTGGTCAAGGAGGCAATGGCATGCAACTGCCCGGTGGTCTCAACGGATGTTGGCGATGTCAGATGGCTGGCGGGCGGAGCAGAGGGTTGCTTTATCTCTTCACATGAACCTGAGAATGTGGCGGAGAATATCAGGGCTGCACTCAGTTTAAAAGGGAGAAGTACCGGAAGGGAAAGGATAATAAGCCTGGGGCTCGACTCAGGGTCTGTGGCAAAGAAATTAAGGGAGGTCTATGAAAGAGTCATCGCCTGATGGCAGGGGTGCCATTGTCCTCGGAGGCCATGTGCAGGCTCTGGGGATTGTAAGGATACTTGGCAGGAGAGGTATCTCATCGGTAGTTATTGATGAGACTTCAAGGTGCATTGCCCGAAGGTCACGGTATTGCCGGGCTTTTTACAGGGTCAGCAATGATGAACTGCATGGATTCCTTGACAGTAAGACCTTCATGTCAGACCATGAGGGTTGGGTGATTTTCCCGACCAACGATTTTCACGTCAGGATGCTCTCACGCAACAGGGATGAGCTGAACCGCCACTACAGGGTAAGCACCGACAGTAGCGAGGTTACCGACATCTTTTACAATAAGATCAACACATACAGGCTTGCAGACAAAACAGGCATCCCCATACCTCTTACCTTCTTTCCTGAGGGGGCTGATGATCTGGAAGATGCTGCCATTCCGTTTCCCTGCATAGTGAAACCTGCCGTGATGTATGATTTTTACAGGAAGACCGGGAAGAAGGTCTTTTTCTGCAACAACAGGGATGAACTCAGGGCTGCCTATGACAGGGCGCTGAAGGTTATACCTGCCGCTGAAATTATTATACAGGAAGTTATTCCAGGTGACGGACGTGACCAGTTCTCGGCCTGTTTCCTTTACCTCGGAGGCCGAAAATACACCACTCTTACCGTATGCAGGATGCGCCAGCATCCTGTTGACTTCGGGAATGCCACAACCTACGCGGAGGTAGCAGACTCTCCCGAACCGGAGCAGTATGGTGAGCGTTTGCTGCAGGCTGCAGGATACAATGGTCTTTGCGAGGTGGAGTTCAAGAGGGATGCAAGAGACGGGACTTTCAGGTTGCTTGAGGTCAATCCCAGAACGTGGAAGTGGCACATCATAGCTGAAAAAACCGGAACACCTTTCATTCCGCTTCTGTTTGATCATCTGGCTGGTCTTCCGGTTGTACCGGCGGAAGGGTACAGCAAGGCCTCATTCTGCCATGCAGCAACTGATATACCGGTGAGGCTTGCCCTCCTCTTCAGGGGCGCGGGGTACTGGAACAGGAGAGTCCGCCCTGTTCAGGATGCGGTGTGGGCACCTGATGATCCTGCTCCCTGGTTCTTTGAAAAGCTTTATCTTCCCGATTTTATCATAAACCGCTAAATGGAACCTCTTCAGAGTTTTCTCGTAATTCTCATCACTTCACTGGCAGCGAGTACACTTTTGTATCTCTTCCTGCGCCGTAAGACGCGTATAGGCAGCAGGTATCTGTGGAGTGACAATCCTGCTGTGGCCATCATATCAGCTTTTGCCGTCTTCATTGTTATACGTCCGCATATCTCCGGGAAGTGGCTGTTTACCGGTATTGTGCTGGTATTCCTGGTAATCTTTCTTGCCTTTGTCATGACAATGATTCGCTTCTTTAGGGTTCCCAGAAGAAGGGTTTCAGCAGGCCCGGGGCAGATAGTTTCCCCTGCAGACGGCAGGATAATCTACATAAAAAAGTTGACGGAAAGAGAGGTTCCGGAATCGGTTAAGAAGCAGAAGGTATCACGGCTTGAGGAGCTGACAAAGACCTCTCTTCTAAATGATGGAGGATGGCACATAGGTATAAACATGACCCCTTTCGATGTACATAAAAACTGTGCCCCCATTTCTGGAGAGGTAATACTTAACCGTCACTTTAGCGGTAAATTTCTGTCGCTGAAAGATGAAGCTTCGCAAAGCGAGAATGAAAGGAATACATGTGTTGTGGCAAACGAAGGGGTTAAGATTGGGATTGTGCAGATTGCCTCCAGACTGGTCAGACGCATTGATTCTTATGTCAGTGAAGGAGAGAAGGTAAAGCAGGGCGACTGGATTGGAATGATACGGTTCGGTAGCCAGGTGGATGTGATTATTCCTGCAGACTTCAGGGTGATCACAGAAACCGGGAGGCAGGTATATGCTGCGGAGACAATAATTGCTGAGAAAAATGAGGATACTGATTGACATAGGGCACCCTGCCCATGTACACCTTTTCAGGAACTTTTATCATGAGATGAGTGGGAAGGGGCATGAGATTACCGTAACAGTGAAGGAAATTGCCTCTGCAAAGCAACTACTAGATTTATATGATATTCCATACTTTACTCTCGGAAAAAAATCTGACAGCATATCCGGGAAGGCAGTCAGCCAGGTGATCTACAATATGAGGATGCTGCGTCTGGTTCGCAAGGAGAAAATCAGCCTTGGTCTGGGATCAACACCAACAATTGCTCATGTATCAAAGCTTTCCGGAATGAAATCGATTATGCTTGATGATGATGATGATGCAGTTGAACCGCTCATGACCATGTTTGGGCATCCTTTTACGGACCTTGTTGTTTCGCCTGACTCTCTGAGGGGGAGCAGGAAGAAGAAGAGGACTCTCTTTTACCCCGGTTACCATGAGCTTGCCTACCTTCATCCGAACCGGTTTACCCCTGACCCGTCCGTTCCGGCAGAGGCTGGTATTTCACCCGGTGAAAGGTACTTTGTGCTCAGATTCAATGCTTTCAGGGCGCATCATGACAAGGGAGCCAGGGGGCTGAGTATGGAGCAGAAGCTGATACTGGTGAGGCTGCTGGAGGAGTACGGCAGGGTGATTATCACCACGGAGAAGGAAATACCGCAGGAGCTGGCGAAGTACAGGCTCTCCGTCTCTCCCGAAAAGATTCACTCCCTGCTCTATTATTCCACCGCTTTCGTGGGTGACAGTCAGACCATGTCTTCCGAAGCTGCAGTCATGGGTGTGCCTTCACTGAGATGCAATACCTTTGCCGGACGTCTTTCATCACTTGAAGAGGAGGAGAAGAGATACAGGCTTACATATGCCTTCACTCCGGCAGAGTTTGACAGGCTCATTGAAAAGACGAAGGAGCTTCTTGCTATTCCTGGTCTGAAGGAGGAGTGGCAGGCCCGGCGCAGGTCAATGCTGGCCGAAAAGATTGATGTAACATCATTCCTTGTCTGGCTTGCGGAGGGTTATCCGGAGAGTGCTGAGGAAGCGCTGTCTGACCCGGGAGTGTTGTCCCGGTTCGGGAATGTGCAGAACACCGGGTGATACGAAAGAAACAATCCGCCGCTATTGGCGTTTAAGCAGTCAATAACACTCAAAATGAGCTGGAGGATGAAAAAAACAGCAATGCTACAAATTGTATTTGTTATACTGGTTCTGGCCACGAGTGAGATTCAGGGCCAACCTGATATTACCGGTTTTTATCCCGGTGGCGGAGAGGAATATGCCGGCCTGCAGGACGCTATGGGTATCATTCCGGGTTGGAAGTATGCCGGAATACCCGAAATAAAGTCTTTGGAAGAAGAGAGTGGATACAGAAATTTTTTCAAGACCGATTCTGCCTTTGTATACAGGTGGGATAGTGCTGTCTCTGACTGGCAACTGTACCAGGTCCAGTATTACATTTATACCTCAGGAAGACTCACTGAATTGCTTACCAAGGATTATCAGACCGGTACGGAAGCAGCTCTTTCGGTGTATACCTACAACAGCACCGGAAGGAACGAATCTTCAACCAACTATATATGGGCAGGTGAGTGGAAAGCTGTAAATCGTTACCTGAATGAATATGATCAGCTTGGAAGAACGGCCTCAATCAGGTACCAGAGATGGGTCAACGATGCATGGACTGAAGACCGGCTGCAACACAACTATCTATTTGACACTCAGAATAGAGTCACCCGGTTTGAAACGATTTACTGGAGGAACAACGCATGGACCCTTCCGTCAGTGAATGAGCACTGGTACAATGATCTCGGCCAGCTTGAAAGTCGTGTTGCATCAAGACCTGGTGGCGCCATTGATTACCGCATAATCTATAATTACAGTGACAGGGGGCTGATGACGCAGTTTTATACCCAGTATCCGGCAGGTGCGGGGTGGAGTAACTGGAACCTTCGTACACTGGAGTATGATGCCTGTGGAATGAAGTGGTCTCAGACCCAATATGCGGGAGAAGGCCCCAACTGGACTCCTTCCACCAGGCATGAGTTTTTCACTTCATTCAGATTTGATCTTTACACCGGGGGAAAACTCCCGGTCTGCCATAAAGGCAAGACACTATGGATCGGGATAAATGGCATTCAGGCTCACCTTGATCATGGCGACTGCATCGGGGAGTGCCTTTATGAAAAGAAAGATCCGAAGCAGTCTTACCATCAGATACCTTTTACCGTTTATCCCAATCCTGCAAGAGAGAGATTTACAGTAAGGTTTGATGAAGATTGCCTTTGCAGTCAGGCAAGAATTGAACTTTGCGATTTTTCGGGCACACTGATTAAATCATTTCCTGTTAATGACAACTCGCCCATTGTGGTCGAAAGGAACAACCTGAAGTCAGGAAACTACTTCGTCAGGTTTATCAGTGACGAGGTTTACAGTATTTCGGTGATATTCAAGTAAATGAAGCTTCATCTGCTTTGTAACGCCGTCAGGACACCCTTGACGGCGTTTTTTGTATTTTGCCAGCACAGTTCATACAGCCAGGGGATCAGCCGGTTATCCCAGCGCTGGGGATGAATTGTAAGCATCATTACCGGGGGCAGTATCCCTTTTCCGGCAGCATCTATCAAGTCATTTGTTGTATGGAATTCCTGCCTGCTCTTTGGCCTGCTCCCGGGCGCCGTTACCCTGTCACGGATGCTGAACCTTTCCCCGTTCCATCTCCTTCCCGTATCGGTCATGTAATGAACCTTCTGAAAATCAATGTCAAGGTAAGGTTCACCAATCACTCCGTAATCCCTGTAACTATACTTTTTCCACAGCAGCCTGTTGTCATGTTTTGACATCGGGCTTCCGTGCATACATATCGTTTCCACAGGAGCAAGCCGGCGGAGTATTGCCAGGTTCTCCGAGAAGCAGGTGATAGCCTTTTCAAAGTCGCCTTTCGAGGCAGCGAGGTCTTCATAATGATACCCTATCTCATGCCCCAGGCTGCTTATCTGTTTTATGATGCTTTCATCATAGCTTCCCGGAACTGCCCTGAAGTAAAAAGTTCCGGAAATTCCGAGACGGTGTTCCATCTCTGCACATTTCATCGAATTGTGGGGTCTGGCGTCAACATCATGGCGCAGGATAACCGCCGAAGAGGAGGGAGCCTTCATATATCCAGCTACCGTCCTGAAGTCGTAATTAACTGATTTCAAGGACGAAAGCAACAATTGCAGTTTATCTGTTGTAAAATCCCTCATGGGTTATGCAAGATTTTAAAATTATAAAAATTAACATCCAAATTCATCAATCAGGTACCTACTAAACAGGGTAAGTTACAATAAAACAGCATTTACGTAAATAAAATGTATCCAAATCTTAAATAAAACGTTAAAGAATTAGTTCTTATAGATAAAGGTAATGTAGCCCCGTGCATCCTTATAAAACAACTTATAGTCATGAGTATGGCAGGATAAGGCTGCACAAAGGAATGTTAACAACAGAATTTGATATGAATAGCTCCTCCGTTTTTAACCACGGCAGCTTCAGGGTACGGTTTTCCCTGAAAGCGCTGACAATGGCAATACTCCTCTTTTTGCCGGTATTGATTCTGAACTCACAGCCACAATGGGTTCCGACAACTCCTTCCCTGGGAGCTCCGGGCCCTTCTACCATTCCGATTAATTACGGGATAGACAGGGCTGGCACGGTATATATCATGGTTCTGAATTACAATAACCCGAATCAACAGGCTCCTACGACTGTCAGGGCACAGGCTATAAACCCGACACTCGCGGCTGTTGTTTACAACGCTGTAATTCCTGTCTCAGGGGGCAACATCAATACAGTTCTTCAGAGTGTTGCCGCATCTCTGGCTTCTTCAACATATCATACAGTATATCTGGTTGCCGCTGATGCATCAAATGTGCTGCAGGCAACCTCTGTCAGGCTCAATGCTACAACACTGCCCTGCCCAGAAATTAAACTCTTCAGCTTCTTCAAGAGCGTGGGCGAATGCGTTAACCTGGGAGCCCGGGGGATGTGGCAGGTTTCACAGCTGGGTGTGCTTCCCACAGGTATCCTGGCAGGAAGCCAGTGGACTATTGACTGGGGTGACGGATCTCCTTTATGGACTTACACCTCCACTGCCGACGATGACCTTCCTCCTGCCCAGTACCATGACTTTTCTACAACAACCAACTGCGCATATGTGGGGACATGGACGGTCCAAAACCCCTGCAACCAGTTCTACGCTCAACAGGGAGTATTCGTGGTTCATGGCCGTGATATCCCGGATGATGGCGACGGCCGCCTTGAAATGCAGGAGACAATCACGGGCGATGTTGACATTGTCTACGTTTGCGAAGGGAGCGAACACAACATTGTTCTTCGTGATATAAGCACATGGAACTGCCAGAATCCAACTGTTCCCCCGCCCATTGACCCGAATGCATATGACAATGATTCACCGCGTACTATTCAGTTTGTTTATGGTGAGACCCCGGCCGGGGCTGTCATGAATACAATTACAGGCAACGTTCTCATTGGCGGTTCACATGTGGCTAACGGCAGCGATGGTTATGTGGGCCCGGTGATCGGTCCGCTCAGTCCGCCAAATCCCAATACTCTTTCTGAGGTGATAACCATACCTGCCACATGCCAGGCAGGTGAAAGGTTTTATGTCTACCTCAAGGACTGGAACAAGTGTAATCCATTCGTGGATGAGAACCTGAATTATGTCTCTAATTATTTTATCATCGAGGTCATTGATGCACCTCCTCCTCCGAATGTGGTAACTCCTCAGGTATACTGCTTTGGAAGTGTTCCGGCCAATCTTACGGCTACCGCTAACCTGCCGGGAAATACCCTGAACTGGTATGATGACGCTGCCCTTACCGTTCTCTTGCATAGCGGAAGCACCTATACGCACGGAAAAACTGCTCCGGGAGAATACGATTTCTATGTTACCGAAACCAGTGGGGTTAACGGCTGTGAAGGTCCGCCGGCGAAGATTGATCTGATTATCAGGGAGGAACTATCCAGGCCTGGCAACATCTCCGGGCCGGCAGAGGTTTGTATAAATGCCACAGGACAGGTATTTTCGGTGTCTGCCAATCCACCGACACTTCCGATCGGTGGTACCACTGAATATATATGGACAGTTCCGTCGGGATGGACAATTACCGCAGGTCAGGGCACAAGGCAGATAACCGTTAATATTGGCGGGACTGCAGGAACCAGAACGGTCAGTGTGGTTAACAGGTATACAAGTGATCCCCGTTGTCCGTCACCAGCAAGGACTCTTAGCGTTACAGTCAGCCCGCTGTCAGTGGGCGGAACCGTTTCCGGGACATCACCGATATGCCTTAACTCGTCGGTGACACTGAGGCTGACGGGCCATACCGGCACTGTGCAACGCTGGGAGAGAAGACTCCTTCCGTCCTCAGCATGGACAAATGTGAATAATACCAACACTACATATACTTATACACCTCCTACAGCCGGCACATGGGAGTTCAGGGCGCTTGTCAGGAGCGGATCATGCAGCCAGCAGTACTCCTCGGTATACCAGGTAGTGGTTGATCCGCTATCGGTGGGAGGGACAACTTCGGGTGGCAACAACCCGATCTGTATCAATTCTTCAACTGGTAACATAACTCTGTCAGGATACACGGGAAGCATTCTCCGGTGGCAGTACAGGCGAAATGGAGGATCCTGGAACAATATTTCAAACGAAACACCCACACTGAACTATACCCCCGGCAATTCAGGAACATATGAGTTCAGGGCTGTGGTAAGAAGCGGCTCATGTGCTTTAGCTTACTCAACCATCACCACCATTACTGTTAATCCCGCCTCTGCCGGAGGGTTGGTTACAGGCGGTACCACACCTGTCTGTCTTGGATCGTCTACGGGTGTAATGACTCTCAGTGGCCATGTCGGGACGGTAGTGAAGTGGCAGCGCAGGCTTGGCACCGGTGCATGGTCAGATATCGCCAATACAACTACTACACATAATGACACTCCACCCTCTGCCGGTACATGGCAATATCGTGTTGAGGTGAGGAGTGGCGTATGCCCGTCGGTTTACTCTGACTCCAGGTCGATAACTGTCGTTTCTCCGTCTGCCGGAGGATCGATTGCAGGCGGTACCTCACCTCTTTGTCCGGGTGTAACTACCGGTACGATGACTCTTTCAGGGCACAACGGCGCTGTAGTTAGATGGGAAAAGAGAGTTGACGGAGGTTCATGGGGTAGTATTACGAATACATCCACAACATATTCGGAGGTGCCATCCTCTTCCGGTACATGGGAATACCGTGCCTTTGTGCAGAATTCACCCTGCCCGGGAGAGTACTCATCAGTCAGAACCATAGTTGTAAGGCCGCAGTTCACGGCTCAGTTGCATGATGACATCAGTATTTGCAACAACACCTCCACCAACTTTAATATTGTTCTGTCAGGAGGGACACCCCCATATACCATCAATTACACCAGGAACGGTACTCCGCAGCCGCAAATAAACGGATATACCAGCGGTACAAATATTTCAACCGGACAGCTGTCAACAGGCAATTATGTTTATATACTTACTTCGGTTGTCGATGCTGATGACTGTAATGCACAGTCGCTTGGCAGCTCAATTACCATTACCGTCGGTGCTGCACTGACCGGCGCCACCATCTCCGGAAGCGGAGACGGGTGCGACGGCTCTTCGAGCTGGTTCTCCCTGATAGTAAATGGAGGTGCGCCGCCATTCAGGGTTACATATACCCTTGACGGCGGACCCAATACTCTATATTCGGGCTACAACAACGGTGACCACATCAATCTGGGAACACTGGGTGTGAATAATCATACCGTACATATTGTATCTATCCAGGATGCCTGTGACGATTATGTTCCCACCCTTCCGGGCGATTACCTTTTCAGTATCAATGCAATTCCCGATGCCAGTGCCACGGTAAACAACACCGCCACGATCTGCAGTGGAGGAGCAACCGATATAGTACTCCGGTCAACGGTTTCCTCAACTGATTTTGCATGGACGGTATCGAATTCCCCGGCTGTGACATGGACCAGTGCGCCTGCCGACGGTTCAAGGGTTAACGGCAACAATACATCCATAGACCAGACTCTTGCTCATACTGCCTCATTCCCGACGACGGTGACCTATGCTATTACACCTGCAGGTCCTGCTCCGACAAGCTGTCCCGGTCCTGAGATAACCCGTACTGTAGTTGTCAACCCCTCAGCACAGGTTAATGATCCTGCGAATCAGGTGCACTGCAATGGCGTCGAAGTATCTGCCTTTGATTTTTCCACTGACCGCGAAGTCGGTACAACCACCTATGCCTGGACCAACAGCAACACCTCGATAGGCCTTGGCTCCAGCGGCACTGGCAACCTGCCCGGCTTCACT
>JAAYPD010000375.1 GCA_012520015.1 Methanomicrobiales archaeon | reverse complement strand
CGTTAAACAGGTTTTATACTAAAATTTTTTCGAGTGGAAACAGAGGGCGATGGTAAAAAAATTTATTTCAGATTAAGATAGTCTTCTTTGATCATATTATGAAAAACCGGCTTATGGGAAATTTCCCAACTATTAGATCGTTGACTCTGTTTTTTCTTGTTCTTTGTGTTTTGCCTTTCTCCGTGATGACTGTCTCTCTTGCAGATGACGGTGGGACCATAATTACTCCTGATGTAACTGGCATGTCTGTAAACGATGCAATCCAGGCATTCAGGGATGCAGGATTTACAAATGCCCCGGCTATTGAGACAAATGCTCCAGTTACCGGGCAGAATCCTCCTGCCGGTACTGAAGTAACAGCCAGTGTGATACCTTCGATCACCACAGTTACCCGGAAGGATACAGGGAACGGGCCGGTGAAAAACCCGTACCTTGCCTCTTCTCTTTATGCAATCACTCACTTTGACCCCTCACAAAGCGATTCCACCCTTTATGGACCACCCAAAGGTGAATTTACTATAGATACGACGAAAATGCCCATCGTTTACGGGGGGCCTGTGAACATCATCACCCTTGCATCTACACAGAAAGACTACATGTGGGCGGTCAGTTCCTGCAAGGTCAGCTATATTTATACAGGCGATGGAGGGCTGACTGAGATCGCACGGTATGAAGCACTGGAAGATGCTACTGGCGGGCTTGTAAAGTCGGTTCCAGAAGAGAATTTCAAGGCCTTTGCACTGGACTCTGCGGCCGGAATGAGTAAAGAAGCGATGAACAACACCCTTGTGGAACTGCTTGGAGAGAATTACCCGCTCATGTTTGGGAATGGAATGTACTCCGTTGTGGATGATGAAAATGTCCTGTACAGTAATTTTGGTTCAAACCTTTACGCCTTTACACTCACCGATCCTGAAGGTCCAGCTGCTGGTATTACTCCCAAATACATGGTAAAGGACATCATCACTGCCATACAAGGGGTCGATCATCCTCCGAAAGTTCGCTTATTCGGCCTTGCTATGACATATGACGGGTACCTTATCGTCACATTCAGCAATGGTATCGCTGTTATGAACCGGAACCTTGATACCTCATCTGCCCTGTTTTACAAGTTTGCAGATGATGAATATGTCAGCAATTCTATCGCGGTTGATGAGAATGGCGGTATCTATATCGCAAGTGATAAGATCATGCGCAAACTTGTATGGACCGGGACAGGGATATCAGACGCTGAATCTGATGGTGCATGGTCATGCCCGTACACTTACTCAACCCAGCCTCCGATCATCAAGGTCGGCATTGGGACTGGATCAACCCCAACTCTCATGGGATTTGGCGATGAAGACCGGCTTGTTGTCATAACCGACGGTGCAAAACAGATGAACCTTGTCGCTTTCTGGCGAGATGAAATTCCTGAAGGTAGTGAACGTATTGCAGGAGAGATCCCGGTAACCTGTGGCTTTACCACGCTCCCTGAATGGATCCAGTCTGAGCAGTCGGTTGTCGTATCAGGGTACGGGGCATTTGTCGTCAACAATATGCCGGCCAGTGTGGACAATGACCTTGTCGGGAATAACAAGATATTACAGGTCTCCCTCATGGGGCCTGCATATGAGACATCCTATGGTGTTGAGAGGTTTGAATGGAACACAAAGTCAAAGGAATGGTCATCGGTCTGGAGCAGGCCTGATGTCTCATCCACAAGCATGGTTCCAATCCATAGCGACTTTGGTAACATGGCATTAATTAACGGGTACCGCCCACAGGATGGCTGGGAGATACTTGGACTTGACTGGGATACAGGAGAGACCGTTCACCATACAAAATTCGGCGATTGTAATGGAGGAAATGGTGCATATGCCATACTTCAGTACCTTGAGGATGGTAATGCACTCTTCAACTCCTTTGCAGGTCCAATGCGGATTAATTATAATTCTTAATTTTTTTTTGAATCAATTTTATCGAGAATAGTATCATCCAGAACAGACCAGTCGCTTTTTCTCAACATATGCTTCAACCTCAGCCCACAGCGCCTCATGAGTCAGAGACTGTCTTGCCAGGAACCGGTTGAAAGTATCATGTGATGCAGAAAACTCAGAATTATTCCAAAGGGATACGTAGGTTGATATCTTCGTCGGTTGGTTTCTTTTAGGTTCGATCCTAAACGAGTTTCATCTATCCTGATACCGGTGGAGATTTGCTGCAGCTCTTTCTCCTGTCTTTTTCGGAAGGGGCATATTCATGGATTAGAGATTATATTTTTGAAGAACGGTATATGTTTTCATATACTGGTCAGGACTAATGTGATCATATGGCAATCTGGATAGCATCAGGGAACAGGCAGAACTGGGAGGTCGCAAAAAAGCACAACATCTGGGGTGTTCCAAGGCGGAGTAAAGGGCTTCATTCCAGGGTGAAACCAGGAGATACTATCCTGATATATGTCAGGTCCGAAACACATGGAGATACAGTCCTCCCTTCTGCCATTATGGGAGATTTTTGCGTAACCGAATTGTTTGAAGAGATAAAACCGCTTTTTAATGCTCCACCCCAGATGGGTGACGAGATTTTTCCATACCGTTTCAGGCTTAGGTCTGAGAAGATATTCGAAGAGCCGGTGGAGATTAAACCATTGATCCCTGAACTTGGGTTTGTGACGAATAAGACCATGTGGTCCGGGCATTTCAGGCAGGCAATGAGGGAGATACCTGAAGAGGATTATCGGAAAATTGTCTCTGCAGGGAGATAACTGATCATCATTGTTAAATTTATTGCAATCTGGAAAAGTGCTTCGTGGCTGATGTCGATCCTGGTATTTATATTGCTGTTAGCCTCACCTGGCATGGTACCTGTTGGGTCTTTGGTGAAAAATTAGAGCGGTACATGTCAGTAACGATCTCCGGGGGTTAAAGGAATGGAGTAGCAAGGGCTTTTGAATGGTTTTCATCACCTGCCGAAAAAAAGTCTGAACCAGATAATATAATCTCCGCTAAGCTAGTTGTGCTTGGAATACTGGTTAATAGTATGATCTGGGAGTTATCACAGAGGAAATTAGCCTATTTATTATAGAGACTGGAATTGATTTGGCTTGATTATACCATATTCGTCAGATCTATTATTAATTTATATATTATTAAATTATAT
>JAAYPD010000374.1 GCA_012520015.1 Methanomicrobiales archaeon | reverse complement strand
GAAAAAACGGTAAAGATCTTCTGGTTTTCCCTGACACGGGCAGCAGTTCCTACCGCTTTACCAAATGCAAGGCGCATACCCTGTGACACACGGTCGGCACCTGCACCGGTTGCCTGCTTATTTTCGCGCAGAACATGGTGAGGATAAGTCCGCAGCTTGAGGTGGTAATTTGCCCTGCCAATCTCCTTGTTCAGCTTTCTGTTAATGCTCATACGTGCTGCTTCAAGAGCTGAATGCCGTATCTGGCAGCTCTCATCCACAACAAGGGATACTTCCATTGGAAATTCACCTGTCAGGTTTCCCATATCAAAGTGAACAACTTTAATGCCAGGGATACCTCCCATATATTCCTTGCGAGTGTAGGCCTTCTTTGCAAGGTTTCTGTACATGCTGTTTGGTTTTCTGACCATGATCCCGAACTCCTGTATTGATATGTGCTTTTATAAATTGCCGGATTTACACTTAATCCTTTCTTCCTTTCTTTCCTCTTCCTCTATCATCTCAAGAAGATGGCGCCTGAGATCGATGAACTCCTTATCAGTCCTGTCACGCGGGCGTGATATCGGGATATTGATGATATCCCTGACAATACCCGGTCTTGGAGACAGAACCACGATCCGATCAGAAAGGAACACGGCTTCATCACAACTATGCGTCACAAACAGAATAGTCTTCTTTTTTGTCTCCCATATATCCAGCAGCTCACACTGCATGTGATTACGCGTCTGGGCATCAAGGGCCCCAAATGGCTCATCCATCAACAGGATATCCGGATCGGTAGCAAGTGCCCTTGCAATCGCCACACGCTGTTTCATTCCTCCGGATAATTCGTGGGGATAACTATGCTCAAACTGGGAAAGACCAACCAGTGAGATGTACTTTCGCGCGACGGCATACCTCTCCTCTTTTGAGATGCCCCGCATCTGAAGGCCAAAGGCAACATTGGAGAGGACACTTCTCCATGGGAATAGGGAATACTCCTGGAATACCATGCCAACCTTCTGCCCCGGGCCGGTAATGAGGGAACCATCCACCCTGACTTCCCCTGCATTTGCATGATCAAGACCGGCGATTATCCGGAGCAGGGTGGTCTTACCACAACCTGATGGGCCGACAAATGAGACAAATTCATCATCTGCAATGGAAAGAGTGATATCAGATAATGCGATGACCCTGTCACCATCATCTCTTATGAATTCACGGCTGATATGGGAAATTTCCACGCTGCCCATGTCAGTTCACCTCCCCCTGGCGCCATTTCAGAAGTGTCCTGTTCATTGCGTACCTGAAGATGTAATCGATGATAAGTCCGATGAAACCCAGGATAAGCATGTAGACCATGACCTTGTCCATCTGGTGCAGGTTATAATACCACCATATCTTCTGACCAAGTCCAAACCTTGATACACCAAACATTTCAGCTGCCACAAGGCACATCCATGCAACCCCGCTGGCAACCCTGAAACCGGCAGCAAGGTGGGGAAGCGCTGCAGGGATGGCAATAAACCGGATGAGGGCAGCATTAGTTGTGCATCCAAGCATCCTTCCTGCTTCAACAAAAATCCTGGGAATATTACGAAAACCCTCATATGTATTGACAAGGACAGGAAAGACTGACCCGATGAAGATGACAAATCCTGCAGCAAGATCTGTAAGCCCGAACCAGACTATCGCAAAAGGAATCCACGCAAGAGGAGGAATCGGACGAATTATCTCAATGATCGGATCCAAAAGACGGTTTGCTACCGGAAACCATCCGATAAGGATCCCGGCTGGGACTCCGACTATAAGAGATAAACCAAGGCCTATGAAGAAATGGATCATGCTCACGGCAAAGTCCATCGGCAATGTGCCTGCAGAGATAAGAACATAAAATGCAAATATCACATCGGTAAAAGACGGCAGAATAAAGTGATTTCTTACCACCTCATCTGCAAGGATCTGCCATAATACCAGAAGAACTGATATTGAGAGGATAGCATAGCCGGGGGATCGTGATCCCGGAAGATTTACCTTCATTACTAAATTCCCACTGTTAGTGTCAGCAGTCTGACACTTCTCTCCAGTATTATGAGCACTTAGAAAAGGAAAAAGTATGGGTCAGCTGTTAAGCTTGTCCCAGAAACTGGTATCAGTCAGATCTGCACCTGAAAGGCTTTTACTGATATACCCAAGTGCTGCCTGATCCTGTGCATAGCTGGCAACCGAGTCAAAGATTATGTGCGGATCAGAGACCCACTCGCCATCCCAGACATTCAGTGATTTTAAGGTTATTGAAGCATCCATGGCAGTCATCTGCTCCATGTACATGGCTGCTTCTTCCCAGTTCTGTTTGTTGTATTCGGTTGCCTTTTCATGGATTTTTAAAACGCCGGCGACAATATCAGGATGATCACGAATCATTTTTCCGCTGGCAACAAGGACGCAGCAGACATGGTTCGGAGACATCTCTCCAGACTCGATGATGACCTTTCCAGCTCCTGCCTCAACAATGGTTGTGGGTGATGGCCCTGGGAGGAATACAGCATCAACTTTTCCAGCCATAATTGCCGTGGTTGCGTCCCCTGGACCCATGGCGATGATCTTGACGTCTTTATCCGGATCAAGACCCTGTTCTTTCAGCCAGGTTCGCAGGATGGTATCCTGAATTGTGCCTGCCGGATATGTGGCAATAGACAGCCCTTTCAGATCCTGTGGACCGGTATAATCCAGCCCGGTTTTAAGAACCACTGATGAACCCTGGGTCTGGGCTGCGGCAATGATCTTTGCATCAAGCCCGGTTGCAACAGCTGTCACGAAAGGAGCAGCACCAACATATGCAAAGTCAAGGTCCCCGGCAAGCATGGCCTGCATCTCAGGGGCGCCGGTCGGGAAACTGTAGGCCTTTACTTCTTTGATTCCAAGAGGGCCCAAAGTCTCATTATACATGCCCATGCTGTACGCTGTCATAAACGCCATCTGATGCGTACTAGGCTGATATCCTATATTCAGAACACTTTTTTCAATGGCAGCCACCTGTTGTGAGATGGCAGGGGCTGATTCCTGGGTTCCGGTACACCCACACAGAAGAACCAGGCCCGAGATAATGAAGAGAGATAAGATAAGCCATACATCTTTCACGATAACTCACCTGCAATAATTTACTGGTAGATACTTCTTCATAAACTAACCGATTTTGAGCAATTAAATATCCATTGAGGTTATTTTATATACAGAATTTGTGCTTATTGTACTAAAGTATCATTCATGTCATAAACGAGAAAAACGACTGCCGGTGATCATAGCTTGGAAAAATTTTTGTCTTATGCAAAACTTTTTAGAATAATTAAGAAGATTTGTTTAAAACTGTTAAACATATCCATGAAATGCCAGGAAATGATCCTTCGGCTGCTTCGGACGACATGCAAAGACACTAATGATCTTCCCGAGAAAGATATACGGGATTATGACCAGGGACATCGTCAGAAAGGCCCGGCTCTCAGGGGAGAGAACGGAGGATATCGAATCACTCCTTTCTTCCATGGAGGCGGACAAATTTATTGCATCTTCAGATGTTCTGGTCGATATGGCACATTTAGTCATGCTGACCAGGCAGCAGATCGTGCATGAAGACCATGCAAAAACCCTGATGAAGGAACTTTTGACGATGCATGAATCAGGTGTGCCACCAGATGCATTTGATCCATCTTACGAGGACATCCATGCAGGGATTGAAACAGTCCTTACTAAAAAGACCGGAGGAGATGCAGGGGGACGACTCCATATAGGCCGTTCACGAAATGACGAGGTGGCTGCCTGTCTTCGGATGAGGACCAGGGATATCATCATAGACCAGCTTGAGGCAGTATGCAGACTCCGGTCCGTTCTTCTATCCGTTGCAGAGGGGCATGTTACAACGGTAATGCCAGGATTTACACATCTTCAGCATGCCCAGCCGGTCACACTTGCCCACCATCTGCTCGCATATGAACAGATCTTCTCCAGGGACTATGACCGGCTCTTTGACGCACTTCATCGTGTGAATTGTTCTCCACTTGGGTCAGCAGCCCTTGCATCAACCGGGTACCCTCTTGACCGCATGTACACGGCAAGAATACTGGGATTTGACAGGATCCTGGTAAATTCCATGGATTCCGTTGCATCAAGGGACTTTGCAGAAGAGATACTGGCATGTGATACCATGCTGCTTACACATATCTCAAGGCTATGTGAGGAACTTATCATCTGGAGCTCTTCATTTGTTCAGTTCGTGGTCCTTGATGACCGGTACTGTTCAACAAGTTCCATCATGCCACAAAAGAAGAACCCTGATGTTGCAGAGATACTCCGTTCCCGTGCAGGAACTGTTTTAGGGGCATTTGTATCTGCAATTACAATTGTCAAGGGACTTGCGATGGCTTACAACCGGGACCTTCAGGATTTAAATCCCCATCTCTGGCGTGGTATCTCTAATGTCCGGAGGGATGTTGACCTTCTTGCTGGAATGATAGAAACCGCTGAATTTAACCGTGAACGGATGGAAGAAGAGGCTGGAAAGGGAGGGACAACTACGACAGAGCTTGCTGACACTCTTGTCAGAGAGTTTGATATTCCTTTCAGGACGGCCCACCACATCGTAGGCAGGGCAGTACGAGACGGATTGCTTGACCTGGCAACCCTGGACAAGGCAGCAGAAGAGTTTCATGGAAAATCTCTCTCTTCACTCGGCGTCACGCAGGAAAAGATTGAATCAGCCCTTTCAGTTGAGACATCCCTGTCTGTCAGACGACTTCCTGGCGGACCTGCTCCGGAAGCAGTCCGGAGTGCACTTGATAATTGCCGTAAAGAGCTGAAAAAAGATGTAGAACAGGTTTCAAACAAAAAATTAAACATTTCAGCATCATTAGATGAACTTCTCACACAGGCGCGGAGAATAGCACAATTATGAGTAGTAAACTTAAAACCGGAGATATTGTCAGATGTACCTTTCAGGGTCTGGACTGTGATGGAAAATTTATCACCTCACAGGATGGGATGGCAACAATTAAGCTGGCATCAGGTTATAATATCGGAGTTCCTGAAGAAAGCCTTGTTAAAACAGGCACATATGAAACTGCCGAACGAAAGGTTTCAGAGATTGTCCAAAAAGCAGATCTTCCCAAAATTTCAATCATCTCTACCGGGGGGACTATTGCCAGTGAAAAAGATTACCGGACCGGGGCTGTCACCAGCCAGGTTCATGCAACAGATATTCTGGATGCAATTCCAGGTCTTGCATCCATGGCCAGGTTCAAGGCAGTCCAGGTATGTAATATACTTTCAGAAAATATGACCCCCGCCATCTGGAAACTTCTTGCCCAGGCAATTTATGATGAGATAAAAGAAGGCGCGCGTGGCATTGTGGTTACACACGGAACAGACACAATGGCCTATAGTGCTGCTGCCATGAGCTTTATGTTAAAAACACCGGTCCCGATCGTCTTTGTCGGATCGCAGAGATCGGCTGACCGTCCAAGCAGCGATAATACCATGAACGGATTATGCGCAGCGAAAGCAGCTCTTTCAGACCTTGGGGAAGTTGTCGTCGTGATGCATGGAACTACCCATG